>NZ_JAGHWV010000014.1:885-53156 GCF_017746095.1 Xanthomonas sp. D-109 | reverse complement strand
CTGCGCGTGATTTGGAGTTGTCCTGGAGGTGGCCGCGCTGCGCGACGCCGCTCAGCCTGTCTACATGGACCGCGCCGGGGGGTGTGCGACAATCCGGCCATTCGCAGCCCTCATGGATCGCCAATGCTCCGTTTTGCTCTTTGCGCGCTGCTGGGCGCGGCTTCGCTCTCCGCCTGCGCACAGTCCACCACGCCGCCGGCCGGCGCCGCCGCGTCGTCCAAGGCCGCACCCGCCGTCAGCGGCGCACCGGGCGAGCAGCGCGTGCGGTCGGCGCTGCTGCAGCTCGATCCCAACTTCAAGCCCGACTACATCGGTGCCGCGCCGTTCCCCGGTTTCCGCGAAGTGGTGGTGGGCGGCCAGGTGCTGTACGTCTCCGACGACGGCCGCTACCTGTTCCAGGCGCAGCCGTTCGACATCCAGGAAAAGCAGTTCGCCTCCAGCGAGGGCCTGCTGAGCTACCGCCGCAAGCTGCTGGAATCGGCGCCGCGTGCCGACCGCATCGTGTTCGCCCCGGCCAATCCCAAGTACACCATCAGCGTGTTCACCGACATCGAATGCGGCTACTGCCGCAAGCTGCACAGCGAGATCGCCGAGCTCAACAAGCAGGGCATCGCCGTGGAGTACCTGGCGTACCCGCGCATGGGCCTGGGCAGCCAGGACTACAAGGACATGGTCGCGGTGTGGTGCGCGGCCGACAAGAAGAAGGCGCTCACCGACGCCAAGGCCAGCGGCAAGGTGCCGAGCGCGGCCAACTGCAAGAACCCGGTGACCATGCAGTACAACCTGGGCCAGCGCCTGGGCGTGAACGGTACCCCGGCGATCTTCGCCCCGGACGGCACCCAGATCGGCGGCTACCTGCCCCCGGCCAAGATGCGCGAAGCGCTCGATAAGCGCGCGGCGGAAGCGACGAAGGCTGGCGGAAGCCGCTGAGCGGCCGGGAATGGGGAAACGGGAATCGGGAATGGGCGCGACGTCGCTCGTTCCCGCGGCCACGACCGCTGAACGCTCGTCTCTCCCCCTTGGTCGGCGGTGCGGCCTTTGCGCCACCGCTGTTGCCGCTCCGCGTTTTGCCGCTGGAGCGCCGCGTCCGCTGGCGCCCAACCACCGCTAGCGCGTCCGCTGACGCCGACCCCGCTCGGCGGCCGGCTGTGCCGATTCCCCATTTCCGAATCCCCCTTCCCAGCTCTCCGCTACAATAGCCAGCCCGTTTCCTCACACGGTTCCCCGGACATGATCGTCCTCGAGGGCGCTTCCGCCCTTTCGCCGTTCCGTCGCGCTCGGCTCGAAACCCGCCTGCAGTCCCTCGTTCCCGGCGTGCGCATCGCCGGCGCCTGGCACGTCTACTTCATTGACGGCGAGAACGCCGCCTCGCTCGACCTGGTCGCGGCCCGCCGCATCCTGCAGGCGCAGGACGCGCCGGCGCCGGCCGACGCGGGCACCTGCTCGCGCTACGTGGTGCCGCGGCTGGGCACGCGCTCGCCGTGGTCGAGCAAGGCCACCGAACTGGTCCGCGGTGCCGGGCTGGCGATCCGCCGGGTCGAGCGCGGCACGCGCCTGGACCTGGCCGGCTGGCCGCAGGCGCCGGTCGACCAGGCCGCGCTGGCCAAGCTGCTGCACGATCCGATGACGCAGTCGCTGCTGGACGATGCCGCACAGGCGCAGGCGCTGTTCCAGGCGCCGGCGCGCGGCGAGGTCGAGCGCATCCCGCTGGACCAGTTGGAAGCGGCCAACGCGCGCCTGGGCCTGGCCCTGGCCCAGGACGAGATCGACTACCTGCGCCAGCGCTTCGGCGAGCTCGGCCGCGATCCGGCCGATGTGGAACTGATGATGTTCGCGCAGGCCAATTCCGAGCACTGCCGGCACAAGATCTTCAACGCCAGCTGGACCATCGACGGCAAGGAGCAGGACCGCTCGCTGTTCCGGATGATCAAGCACACCCACCAGCAGACCCCGCAGCACACGCTCAGCGCGTACAGCGACAACGCGGCGGTGGTGGAAGGCCATCCGGCCGCGCGCTACCGCCCGGATCCGGCCAGTGGCGAGTACCGCAGCGAGGCGGTGACGCCGTCGGCGTTCTGCATCAAGGTCGAGACCCACAACCACCCGACCGCGATCGCGCCGTTCCCGGGCGCCTCCACCGGCGCCGGTGGCGAGATCCGCGACGAGGGCGCCACCGGCCGTGGCGGCAAGCCCAAGGCCGGCCTGACCGGCTTCAGCGTCTCGCACCTGCGCATTCCCAGCCTGCCGCAGCCGTGGGAGGGCGCGCGTCCGCTCAACCCGCGCATGGCCCCGGCGCTGGAAATCATGCTGGACGGCCCGCTCGGCGGCGCCGCGTTCAACAACGAATTCGGCCGGCCCAACCTGCTTGGCTATTTCCGCAGCTTCGAGCTGCCGGAGACGCAGGACCTGACCCGCGCCTACGACAAGCCGATCATGCTGGCCGGCGGCCTGGGCGCGATCGACCGCGTGCAGGTGGAGAAGATCCCGCTGCAGCCCGGCGATGCGGTGATCGTGCTCGGCGGCCCGGCGATGCTGATCGGCCTGGGCGGCGGCGCGGCCAGTTCGGTGGCCTCCGGCGACAGCGCCGAGGACCTGGATTTCGCCAGCGTGCAGCGCGACAACCCGGAGATGGAGCGGCGCGTGCAGGAGGTCATCGACCGCTGCGTGGCGCTGGGCGCGGACAACCCGATCCGCTGGTTCCACGACGTCGGCGCCGGCGGCCTGTCCAACGCCATTCCCGAACTGCTGCACGATTCCAGCGTAGGCGGCCTCATCGACCTGGACCGCGTGCCCAGCGACGACCCCTCGCTGTCGCCGATGCAGCTGTGGTGCAACGAATCGCAGGAGCGCTACGTGCTCGGCGTGCCGCAGGCGCGCCTGGCCGAATTCGCCGCGATCTGCGAGCGCGAACGCTGCCCGTTTGCCGCGGTGGGTGTGGCGACCGCCGAGGAACGGCTCGTCGTGGGTTACGGGGTGCTCGGCGGTGGGAATGGAGAATCGGGAATCGGGAATGGTGAAACGCCAGCCGACCCCGCTGTTGCCCATTCCCCATTCCCCACTCCCCATTCCCAGCATCCGATCGATCTGCCCATGGACGTGCTCTTCGGCAAGCCGCCGAAGATGCACCGCGACACCCGGCAGCCGCCGGCGCCGCGCTGGCCGGAGCTGGACACCGATGCGCTGGACCTGCGCGAGGCCGGGCTGCGCGTGCTGGCCCATCCGACGGTGGCGGCGAAGAGCTTCCTGGTCACCATCGGCGATCGCAGCGTCGGCGGGCTAACTGCGCGCGAGCAGATGATCGGTCCCTGGCAGCTGCCGCTGGCCGATTGCGCGATCACGTTGGCCGGCTTCGATACCCACGCCGGCGAAGCGATGGCGATCGGCGAGCGCACCCCGCTGGCCCTGCTCGACGCCGCCGCGGCCGCGCGCATGGCGGTGGGCGAAGCCATCACCAACCTGTGCGCGGCGCCGGTGCAGGCGCTGGACCAGGTCAAGCTGTCGGCGAACTGGATGGCCGCGGCCAACCACGACGGCGAGGACGCGCGCCTGTACGCCGCGGTCAAGGCGGTGGGCATGGAGCTGTGCCCGCAGCTGGACCTGAGCATCCCGGTGGGCAAGGACTCGCTGTCGATGCAGGCGCAGTGGGCGGTGACCGCCGTGAATCGGGAATCGGGAATCGGGAATGGGGAAAAGCGCGATGCGTCCGCCACCGATGCCGCCGCTTCTCCGATTCCCGATTCCCCATTCTCCAGTCCCGGCGCCACGCACAAAAGCGTCTCGCCCGTCTCCCTCATCGTCTCCGCCTTCGCGCCGGTGGCCGATGCGCGGGCGCAGCTGACGCCGTTGCTGGCGCGCGAGGCCGAGAGCGAGCTGTGGCTGATCGGGCTGGGCGGCGGCAAGCAACGCCTGGGCGGTTCGGTGCTGGCGCAGGTGCATGGCGACGGTGCGCTGCCGGCGTTCGGCGGGGCGGTGCCGGATCTGGACGATCCGCAGCGGCTGCGCGCGTTCTTCGAGTTGATCCGCGATGCGCGCGAGGCCGGCATGCTGCTGGCGTATCACGACCGCAGCGATGGCGGCGCGTTCGCCGCGCTGTGCGAGATGGCGTTCGCCTCGCGGCAGGGCCTGGACATCACCCTCGATGCCTGGGGCGACGATCCCTTCCGCAGCCTGTTCAACGAGGAACTGGGCGCGGTGGTGCAGGTCGCCAAGGAAGACCGCGCGGCGTTCGCCGACCTGGTCGAGCGCCATGCGCTGACCGAGTGCGCGCAGCGCATCGCCCGCCCCAGCACCGCCGCGGCGGTGCGCGTGGCCCTGGGCGGCAAGACCCTGGCCGAATGGCGTTGGGACGAGCTGTTCGATGCCTGGTGGTCGGTGACCCACGCCATGCAGACGCTGCGCGACAACCCCGACAGCGCCGCCGAGGAACGCGCGCTGGCGCGCGATTTCGCCGCGCCCGGGCTCAAGCCGAAGCTGGCCTTCGACCCTGCCGAGGACATCGCCGCGCCGTTCGTCGCCAGCGGCCAGCGGCCGAAGGTGGCGATCCTGCGCGAGCAGGGCGTCAACGGCCAGATCGAGATGGCCAATGCGTTCGAGCGCGCCGGGTTCCGCGCCTTCGACGTGCACATGAGCGACCTCATCGCCGGCCGTGTGGACCTGGCCGACTTCGTGGGCCTGGCCGCCTGCGGCGGCTTCAGCTACGGCGACGTGCTCGGTGCCGGCCGCGGCTGGGCGACCTCGATCCTGGAGCGGCCGGCGCTGCGCGATGCCTTCGCCGCGTTCTTCGCGCGTCCAGACACCTTCGCCCTGGGCGTGTGCAACGGCTGCCAGATGCTCAGCCAGCTCAAGGACATCATTCCCGGTGCCGAGCACTGGCCGCGCTTCCTGCGCAACCGCAGCGAGCAGTTCGAGGCGCGCACCAGCCTGCTGGAAGTGGTGGAATCGCCGTCGATCTTCCTGCGCGGCATGGCCGGCTCGCGGATCCCGGTGGCGGTGGCGCACGGCGAAGGCCGCGCCGAGTTCGACACGGCCGTGGACCAGGCCGCCGCGCGCGTGGCGCTGCGCTTCGTCGACGGCCATGGCGCCGTCGCCACGCAGTACCCGCTGAACCCGAACGGCTCGCCCGACGGCATCACTGGCCTGACCAGCGACGACGGACGGGTGACGATCCTGATGCCGCACCCGGAACGCACCCTGCGCTCGCTCAACCTCAGCTGGCATCCGGCCGAGTGGCCGGACGACGCGCCGTGGCTGCGCATGTTCCGCAACGCGCGGGTGTGGGTGGGCTGAACCCGGCGTTGCCCAGGCGCGCTCGCCGTGGTGGCGACGCGCCTGCGCGACGGCGACTGCGCGACGGCGACGGCGCGGTGTCGCCCAGTCCGATCGAGCGTCGACGCGCTGGGTCGCGCGTCGCTGCGTCCCATGTGGGAGGGACTTCAGTCCCGACGCAGGACCGTGTCCGGGGCCGGCTGAGTCGGTGGTCCGACAGACCGATACCGTCGATGTTTCCCGTGTATCGAATGGGATCCCTCTGCAAATCCCGCAGTCGGGACGATCCGACCGTGCGCGGTCGCGGCTGAAGCCGCTCCTACGAAAAACTGCAGGGTGTTGTCCCGCGCGCTGCCGTCAGGGCGGTCGCGTTCGTGCGCCTGCGTCACCGTCGCGGTGAACAAGCCGGTGGTGTGCACCCACCTGGCGCTCCGGGCTGCATGGTCACACTGCGGCCGCATCCATTCCGCCATCCGCCACCCGGGTCACGCCGCCGCGTGACCACGGGCATCTGTTTCGCGCAATCGGCGCCA
Source organism: Xanthomonas sp. D-109 (assembly GCF_017746095.1). Lineage (NCBI taxonomy): Bacteria > Pseudomonadati > Pseudomonadota > Gammaproteobacteria > Lysobacterales > Lysobacteraceae > Xanthomonas > Xanthomonas sp. D-109. The sequence continues at coordinate 47,358 of NZ_JAGHWV010000014.1, read as the reverse complement.
TTCGGGTCCGTCTGGCGCGATCGCGCATCTCGATTGTGCAGGTCCTGGCGCGCATAACACACGTTTGCGTCAAGTCCTTGACGAAAAACGAAATCGCTCCAAACGCGGCATGTCAAGGCTGGCAAGGTCCGTGCCGAAAAGTTGGCGCGAATGGGTTGTTTTCATTGATATTTATCGAAAAATTAACGAAACAAGCCTGAATTCGCGGTCTGTGTCACGGCGTGTGTCGCAGCAAGTCAAAAACTTGACGTACTTGAAAGGCCGGGTTAACACTCGAGTCAGTTCCGCATTCCACCTCGGTTCATCTACAGCTCCGAGCAGCGACAGGCGTGAGCCTCTCGCGTCCCGGTTGGGACGTGCGGCACCTAAAAAACCGACAGGGGGTCGGCCGGCCGGAACGCCGGGCGAGGGTGGCTTTTTGACCGAAAACCAGCCGAATTGAGGAGCAGTCGTCGATGAATCGGATTTATCGCAAGGTCTGGAACAACGCGTTGGGGATGTGGGTGGTGGCGTCGGAACTGGCCAGCGGCGATGCCCGCGGCGCGGTCGTCCGCGATCGCCGTGCCGCACGCGCACACGGCCTGGCCCTGGCCGGCGCGATCGCCCTGGCGCTGGGCGCCGGCGCCCTTCCCGGCAGCGCCCAGGCGCAGGCCGTGCAGATCGGCGACAACGCCAACGCCAGCGGCGACTACGCCACCGCGGTCGGTGCCGAGAGCAACGCCAGCGGCGCGCAGAGCACCGCGACCGGCGCGGCCAGCAACGCCAGCGGCGACGGCAGCGTGGCCAGCGGCACCCTCAGCGACGCCAGCGGCGTGGAAGCCAGCGCGCTCGGCTACTACAGCACCGCCAGCGGCGATGGCGCGACCGCGCTCGGCGCCGAGAGCATCGCCTCCGGCGCCGCCAGCGCCGCGGTCGGCGTGGCCGCCGATGCGACGGGCGAGTACGCCACCGCGGTCGGCGGTTTCTCCAGCGCCAGCGGCTTCAACAGCACCGCGCTGGGCAACAGCGCGGTCGCGCAGGGCCGCAACAGCGTGGCGCTGGGCGCCGACGCGGTGGCCGATCGCGACGACAGCGTGTCGGTCGGCAAGGCCGGCGGCGAACGCCAGATCACCAACGTGGCCGCCGGCACCGAGGCCACCGATGCGGTCAACGTGGCGCAGCTGGACGCGGTCAAGCAGACCGCCGACACCACCGCCAAGTACTTCCAGTCCAGCGGTAGCGACGCCAGCGATGCCGGCGCCTACGTCGAGGGCGCCAATGCGGTGGCTGCCGGCGAAGGCGCCAACGCCATCGGCAACGGCGCCAGCGCGCTCGGCAGCGGCGCCACCACGCTGGGCGGCAACGCCACTGCAGTCGGCAGCAACGCCACCGCCGTCGGCGCCTCGGCGACCGCGGTCGGCGGTGCGCTGTCGATCGTCGACGACAACGGCGAGGTGCTGCTGGAAGGCACCACCACCGCGGCCGCGCAGGGCGCCAGCGCGTTCGGCGCCGGTGCGCAGGCCAATGGCGCGTTCTCCACCGCGCTGGGCACCGCCGCGCGCGCCGACGGCACGCAGAGCACCGCCACCGGCTTCTCCGCCGCCGCCACCGGGCTGGCGGCGACCGCCACCGGCGGCTTCAGCCAGGCTGGCGGCGACTTCGCCTCCGCGTTCGGCTACGGCGCCAACGCCAGCGGCGGCGACGCCGTGGCGGTTGGCTTTTCCAGCCTTGCCAGCGGCGTGTCCAGCACCGCCGTCGGCGGCAGCGTGCTCGGCCTGTTCACCACCGAGGCGCAGGGCGAGGGCGGCAGCGCGTTCGGTGCCGGCGCCTGGGCCAATGGGGACTTCTCGACCTCGGTCGGCTGGCTGAGTTCTGCCGACGGCGCCTCCAGCGCCGCGTTCGGCGCCGCGTCCTGGGCGCAGGCCGACGATTCCACCGCGCTGGGCTACGGCGCCAAGGCCGCGGCCAGCGGCAGCGTCGCGCTCGGCCAGGGATCGGTCGCCGATCGCGCCGACACCGTCTCGGTCGGCAGCGCCGGCAAGGAGCGGCAGATCGCCAACGTCGCCGCCGGCACCGAGGGCACCGATGCGGTGAACCTGGACCAGCTCGACGCGGTCAAGCAGGTGGCCGACGGCACCGCGCGGCTGTTCGCCGGCAGCGGCGACGGCACTGCGCTGGCGCAGGGCCAGCAGGCCACCGCCGCCGGCGCCGACGCGCTGGCCGATGGCGACTACGCCACCGCCGTCGGTTCCACCAGCACCGCCGCCGGCCTCGGCGCCGCGGCGCTGGGCAGTGGCGCGGTCGCCAGCGGCGACCACGCCAGTGCGGTCGGCACCGATGCCACGGCGGTCGGCACCTCGGCCACGGCGATCGGCAGCACCGCGACGGTGTACGAGTACGACGAGAACGGCTTCATCGTCGGCAGCCGCGAACAGACCACCCAGGCGCTCGGCGTGGCTGCGACCGCGGTCGGCGGCGGCGCGCAGGCGCTGGATCCGCTGAGCACCGCGGTCGGCACCGGCACCTCGGCCAGCGGCGTGCAGAGCACCGCGCTGGGCTATCACGCGCAGACCTTCAAGGATGGCGCCACCGCGGTCGGCGGCCTGTCCGAAGTGGCCGGCGACCTGGGTACGGCGGTGGGCTACGGCTCGCGCGCGGCCGGCGATTACGCCACCGCGGCCGGCATCGGCGCGCGGGCGACCGCGACCAGCACCGTGGCGATGGGCATGAACTCGCTGGCCAGCGGGACCGACAGCGTGGCGATCGGCGGGGTCAGCACCGCCGCGGCGAGCGCCGGCAACAGCGTCGGCATCACCGCGGCCACCGGCGTCGGCAGCGTGGCGCTGGGGGCAGGCGCGGAGAGCCAGGGCGATTACGCGATCGCCATGGGCTACAACGCCAATGTGTTCCCGAACCTGGAGAACGGCACCGCCGACTCGGTGGCGATCGGCCACAGCGCCGGTTCGTTCGCGCCGCACACCGTCTCGCTCGGCGCGCATGCGCTGTCCGCGGGCGAGGGCGGGGTGGCGATCGGCCAGGCGGCGACCGCGTGGAACGCCAACAGCGTGGCGCTCGGTGCCGATGCGGTGACCTCCACGTTCCACGACAGCAGCACCGCGCTCGGTGCCAACAGCGCGGCCAATGGCGCCGACGCGACCGCGATCGGCTACGGCGCGCGGGTCAGCAGCTGGGTCGCGGATGCGCAGGATCGCTCGGCGTCCAGCGCGGTCGCGCTTGGCGCGTATTCCTACGCGAACCGCGACAACAGCGTCTCCGTCGGCGACGTGGGCAACGGCCTGACCCGGCAGATCACCAGCGTCGCCGCAGGCACCGAAGCCACCGACGCGGTCAACGTGGCGCAGTTGCAGGAAGCCGGCAAGTACCTGCAGGCCAGCGCCGGCAACAGCGATGCCGGCGCCTACGTCGAAGGCGACGACGCGCTCGCCGCCGGCGAGGCCGCCAATGCCATCGGCAACGGCAGCACCGCGCTCGGCGCCGGCGCCGATGCGCTCAACAGCGGCGCCACCGCGGTGGGCAGCGGCGCGGTCGCGGCCGGGCAGAACAGCGCCGCCTTCGGCACCAACGCGCAGGCCACCGGGCCGGCGGCGGTGGCGGTCGGCGGGGTGGCGGTGGACGCCAACGGCGATCCGCTGATCACCAAGAGCGGGGTGGCGGTGGACACCGGCGCCACCAGCGCCGGGGTCGGCGGTACCGCGCTGGGCGCCAGCGCCGATGCCAGCGGCTTCGCCGCCTCGGCGGTGGGCGTGGGCGCCTACGCCGGCGGCGCGCAGGCGTCGGCGTTCGGCGCGGTGGCCAATGCCACCGGCGACTACGCCACGGCGGTCGGCACGCAGAGTGCGGCCACCGGCACCAGCAGCGTGGCGGTCGGCGGTCCGGCCGACCTGATCCCGGGCCTGGGCCTGTTCGTGCAGACCCAGGCCAGCGGCGCCAACGCGGCCGCATTCGGCGCCGGCGCGATCGCCTCGGGCGACGACTCCACCGCCAACGGCAGCATGACCGAGGCCTCGGGCCTGCAGAGCACCGCGCTGGGCTACTTCGCCTACGCGCCGGGCGACTACGCCAGCGCGCTGGGCGCGCAATCCTGGGCCAGCGGCGCCAACAGCACCGCGGTAGGCTTCTACAGCACCGCGCTGGCCGCCGACAGCGTGGCGCTGGGTGCGAACTCGGTGGCGCGTCGGGCCAACACGGTCTCGGTCGGCGATGCCGGCAGCGAGCGGCAGATCGTCAATGTCGCCGCGGGCACGCAGTCCACCGATGCGGTCAACCTCGCGCAACTGGATGCGGTGCGCGCCACCGCCGAAGGCACTTCCAAGTTCTTCGCGCATGGCGGCGACGGCACGGTCGGCGCCTATGCCGACGGCGCCGGCGCGCTGGCTGCCGGCGATGCGGCCAATGCCTACGGCGCCGGCGCGGCGGCGTTCGGCAGCGGTGCGGCGGCGATGGGCGATGACGCGGTGGCGCTGGGCAACGGCAGCACGGCCGCCGGCACCGGCGGCACCGCCATCGGCGGCCGCGGCCAGGCCTACGACCAGTACAACCAGCCGATCGTCGATGCCGACGGCAAGCCGGTGCTGGTCGGCGCCAATGCCGGCGAGAACGCCACCGCGCTCGGCGCGGGCGCGCAGGCCACCGGCAGCGTCGCCACCGCCACCGGCTACGGTGCGCAGGCCACCGGCGACCACAGCACCGCCGGCGGCTACAAGGCGCGCGCGACGGGCAACTACAGCCTGGCGCAGGGCGACAACGCCTGGGCCAGCGGCGAGGACGCCAGCGCGGTCGGCGCCTACGCCTGGGCCACGGCCGATGGCGCGTCGGCGTTCGGCACCTCGGCCTGGGCCACCGGCGCCAACGCCTCGGCGTTCGGCACCGGGGCGTGGGCCAGCGGCAGCGGCGCCACCTCGATCGGGTTCAACAGCTGGGCGCCGGGCCTGAGCGCCACCGCAGTCGGCCGCGGCGCGTTCGGCTACGGCAACTACAGCGTGGCGCTGGGCTTCCAGGCGCTGGGCAACCAGGTCAACACCATCGCCATCGGCACCAACACCGTGGCCGATGCGGAAAGCGCGATCAGCATCGGCGCCGGCAGCGAGACGACGGCATCCAATGCGGTGGCGCTGGGCGCCGGGGCGGTCGCCGACCGCGCCTACAGCGTGTCGGTGGGCAGTGCCGGGCAGGAGCGGCAGATCACCAACGTCGCCGCCGGCACCGAGGCCACCGATGCGGTCAACGTCGCCCAACTGGATGCGGTGAAGCAGGCCGCGGCAGCGACCAGCAAGTACTTCCAGGCCAGCGGCAGCGCCGACAGCGATGCCGGCGCCCTGGTCGACGGCGACAATGCGCTGGCCGCCGGCGAGGCCGCCAACGCCACTGCCGACGGCGCCACTGCGCTCGGTGGCGGCGCCAATGCCGTGGCCGCCGGGGCGACCGCGATCGGCTTCAATGCCGTCTCCAGCGGTGTCGATGCGGTCGCGCTGGGCAACGCCAGCCAGGCGTCGGGCGAGAACAGCATCGCCATCGGCAGCAACGCCCAGGCCAGCGAGATCGGCGCCACCGCCAGCGGCGCCGGCGCGCAGGCCAGCGGCACCTATTCCACCGCCACCGGCAACGAAGCGGTGGCCTCGGACAACCAGGCTACGGCCACCGGCTTCCGCAGCGCTGCGTCGGGCATCGGCGCCACCGCCCTGGGCGGCTACAGCGAGGCCACGGGCTATCTGTCCTCGGCGCTGGGCTATGGCGCACTCGCCTCAGGCAGCTACGGCACCGCGGTCGGCGTGTCCTCCACCGCTTCCGGCAGCAGCAGCGTGGCGGTGGGCGAGTACAGCGTGGCCTCCGGCGAGGAGAGCGTGGCGGTCGGTGGCACCTCGTTCTTCGGCCTGATCCCGGCCGAGGCCTCGGGCGCCAACAGCGCCGCGTTCGGTGCCGGCGCCGGTGCCACCGCCGACTTCAGCAGCGCGCTGGGCAGCCTCAGCTACGCCAGCGCCGACAGCGCCAGTGCGTTCGGCTACGGCGCCTATGCGTCGGGCGTCAACAGCGTGGCCCTGGGTGCGAACTCCGAGGCGGCACGCGACAACACCGTCTCGGTGGGCAGCGCCGGCAAGGAGCGGCAGATCATCAGCGTCGCCGCCGGCACCGAGGCCACCGATGCGGTCAACGTCGCGCAACTGAACGAGGTGAAGCAGTCGGCCGATGCCACCGGCAAGCAGTTCAAGGCCAGCGGCGGCAGCGACCCGGCCGACGATGTCGGCAGCTACGTGGAAGGCACCTACGCCACCGCCGCCGGCGAGGCCAGCAACGCCTACGGCACCGGTGCCTCGGCGTTCGGCAGCGGCGCGCTGGCCGGCGCCCGCTACGCCACCGCGTCCGGCTACAACGCCACCGCCACCGGCGAATCCAGCACCGCGATCGGCGGCTCGCTGTACTACACCGACGCGTCCGGCAACGTGCTGCTCGACGGCACCACCACCGCCAGCGCCGCCGGTGCCACCGCGCTGGGCGCGGGTGCGCAGGCCAGCGGCACGTTCAGCAGTGCCAGTGGCGCCGGCGCCATCGCCAGCGGCCTGCAGGCCACGGCCGACGGCTACAAGGCCACGGCCGGCAGCGACTACAGCACCGCGGTCGGTGCCTTCAGCGCCGCCAGCGGCACCCGCACCAGCGCGTTCGGTTACGGCGCGGCGGCGGCGGGCAACTACGCCTCGGCGCTGGGCTGGGGCAGCACCGCCTCCGGCGCCTATGCCGCGGCGCTGGGCTACAGCGCCCGCGCCACCGGCGAGGATGCGACCGCGCTCGGTGCCTCGGCCTGGGCCACCGCGGCGCAGACCACCTCGGTCGGCCAGTTCGCCTGGGCCACGGCGCAAGGCGGCACCGCGATCGGCCAGAACGCCTTCGCCTATGGCGGCACCAATGCCACGGCGCTGGGCATCAACGCCTCGGCCAGCGGCGCCGGCAGCGTCGCCCTGGGCTCGGGCGCGCGCACCAGCGAAGCCAACGTGGTGTCGGTGGGTGGCGGCAACGGCGTCACCGCGCCGGCCACGCGCCGCATCACCAATGTCGGCGCAGCGGTCAACGCCACCGATGCGGTGAACAAGGCGCAGCTGGACGCGGTGGCCACCGCTGCCGGCGACACCAGCGCACGCTTCCAGAGTTCCGGCACCGCGGTGGCCAGCGCCAGCGGCGTGGACAGCACCGCGGCCGGTGCCGGCGCCACCGCCAGCGGCCTGCGCAGTTCCGCGCTGGGCGTGGGCAGCGTCGCCGCCGGTGCCGGTGCCACCGCCACCGGTGCCGGCAGCTCGGCGACCGGTGCGCGCAGCACCGCGATCGGCCTGCAGACCAATGCGATCGGCGAGAACGGCGTGGCGATGGGCTACAACAGCTTCGTCCGCAACAGCGGCAGCAACGGCGTCGCCCTCGGCGCCAATGCCGGCGTCTCGGCGGACAACGCGGTCGCGCTCGGCGCCGGCTCGCGGGTGTATGAGGCCGACACCGTGTCGCTGGGCAGCGGCAACGGCCGCGGCGGCCCGGCCACCCGGCGCATCGTCAACCTGACCGCCGGCAGCGTCGCCGCCGGCAGCACCGACGCGATCAACGGCGGCCAGCTGTACCAGTCGCTGAGCAACATGGCCACGTTCCTGGGCGGCGGCGCCGGACTGGGCGCGCAGGGCCTGTTCGTGGCGCCGACCTACGTGATCCAGGGCGCCAGCTACAACAACGTCGGCGCGGCGCTGGCGGCGCTGGACGGCAAGGTCAGCGAACTGGATGCGCGCACCGGTGGCAGCGCCACGGCGGCACGCAGCGCGCGCATGGTCGGCACCAGTGCGGTGGCCGCGCAGGCCACCGAGGCGGCGCCGGCGACCGCGACGGAGACCACGGCGACCGCGGCGACGGCCACGACCGCATCGGTGTCCGGCAGCATCGGCACCGCCCAGGTCGGCGAAAGCACGGCGGTGGCCTCCAGCGCCACGGCGGTGGGGACCGCCGCGCGCGCCAACGACGTCACCGGCACCGCGATCGGCGGCAGCGCCTACGCGCACGGTCCCAACGACACCGCCATCGGCAGCAACGCCAAGGTCAATGCCGACGGCAGCACCGCGGTGGGCGCCAACAGCCACATCGCGGCGGTGGCGACCAACGCGGTGGCGATGGGCGAGGGCGCCAGCGTCAGCGCGGCCTCGGGCACCGCCCTCGGCCAGGGCGCCAGCGCCACCGCGCAGGGCGCGGTCGCACTGGGGCAGGGGTCGGTGGCCGATCGTGCGCAGACGGTCTCGATCGGCAGCGCCGGCAACGAGCGCCAGCTCGCCAACGTCGCCGCCGGCACCCAGGCCACCGATGCGGTCAACAAGAGCCAGCTCGACAACGGTGTGGCTACGGCCAAGTCGTACACCGATGCGCGCTTCGGCACCATGGCCGACAGCTTCGAGGTGCTGCGCGGCGATGTCGATGCGCGGTTGCGCGACCAGGACCGCCGCATCGACCGCCAGGGCGCGATGAGCGCGGCCATGCTCAACATGGCCACCAGCGCCGCCGGCATCCGCACCCAGAACCGGGTCGGCGCCGGCATCGGCTTCCAGAACGGCGAGTCGGCACTGTCGGTGGGCTACCAGCGCGCCTTCAGCGACCGCGCCACGGTGACCATCGGCGGTGCCTTCAGCAGCGACGACAGCTCGATCGGCATCGGTGCCGGTTTCGGCTGGTGATCCATCGCGGACGGCGGCGGGTGCCGCCGTCCGCCACGCAATGGCCTGAGGGGGCAGACCACAGGACCTTGGCTGGGCCGGCCAACGGATTCGGAAAAGGGAGTTTTACGGCCGCAACTGTCGCCTGATCCACGAAACTTTGAAGAGGACGTCAACGTGATCGACAAGCAAAACCTTCGTATCAATGCCATCGCCGCCGCCATGCTGGCGATGTCGCTGGGAGCCTCGAGCGCGATCGCGGCGGGCGCTTCGGCACCGCTGCCGGTCAAGGAACCGGGTACCTCCGCGCCGGCCGATGCGGTGACCTCCAACCGCATCCTGGTGCGCTACAACGCCGGCAGTGCCGCGGCCAGCGACCGCAGCGCCAAGCTGTCGGCGGTGCAGTCGGCGGTGGGCCGCGCCAGCCTCGGCGGCGGCAACGGCATCTCGCGCGCGGCCGCGGCCAGCGTGCGCGCCGAATACGTGCGCACCCTGGGCATCGGCGCGGACCTGATCCGCCTGACCGGCAAGCTGAGCAAGGCCGACCTGGACAAGGTGGTGGCCGAGATCGCCGCCGACCCGGCGGTGAAGTACGCGCAGGTCGACGCCAAGCTGCGCCCGGTCGAGGTGCTGCGGGCCAAGGCGCAGGTACAGCCGCAGTTCGTGCCCAACGACCCGCTGTACGCGCAGTACCAGTGGCACTACAGCAACGCCAACGGCGGCATCAACGCGCCGGCCGCGTGGGACGTGTCCAAGGGCGACGGCGTGGTGGTGGCGGTGCTCGACACCGGCATCCTGCCGAACCACCCGGACGTGGCGGTGAACCTGCTGCAGGGCTACGACTTCATCTCCGACAAGGAAGTCTCGCGGCGTGCGACCGACGACCGCGTGCCGGGCGCGCTGGACTACGGCGACTGGGTGGAGAACGACAACGAGTGCTACGCCGGCTCCGTCGCCGACGACAGTTCCTGGCACGGCAGCCACGTCGCCGGCACCGTCGCCGAGGCGACCAACAACGGCGTCGGCATGGCCGGCGTGGCGCCCAACGCCACCGTGCTGCCGGTGCGCGTGCTCGGCAAGTGCGGCGGCTACACCTCCGACATCGCCGACGCCATCATCTGGGCCTCGGGCGGCACCGTGTCCGGCGTGCCGGCCAACCAGAACCCGGCCGAGGTCATCAACATGAGCCTGGGCGGCGGCGGCGCCTGCGACAGCGTCACCCAGGACGCGATCAACGGCGCGGTGTCGCGCGGCACCACCGTGGTGGTGGCCGCCGGCAACAACACCGCCAATGCCGCCAACTTCAGCCCGGCCAGCTGCGACAACGTGATCGCGGTCGGTGCCACCCGCATCACCGGCGGCATCACCTACTACTCCAACTACGGCGCCAAGGTGGACCTGTCCGGTCCGGGCGGCGGCGGCAGCGTCGACGGCAACCCGGGCGGCTATGTCTGGCAGAACGGCTACACCGGCGCGACCACGCCGACCTCCGGCAACTACACCTACATGGGCATGGGCGGCACCTCGATGGCCTCGCCGCACGTGGCCGCGGTGGCGGCGCTGGTGCAGAGCGCGCTGATCGCCGCGGGCAAGGCGCCGCTGACCCCGGCTGCGCTGGAGACCCTGCTCAAGCAGACCGCGCGTCCGTTCCCGGTGTCGATCCCGTCCAGCACCCCGATCGGCACCGGCATCGTCGATGCCAAGGCCGCGCTGGACAAGGCGCTGGAAGAACCGTGCGATCCGGCCACCGAGCAGTGCGCGCCGACGGCGACCGCGCTGACCAACAAGGTGGCGGTGGCGGGCCTGGCCGGTGCCGCCGGCAACGAGGCGCTGTACAGCTTCGAGGCCAAGGCCGGCGCGGTGCTGAGCTTCCTCACCTACGGCGGCAGCGGCAACGTGTCGATGTACGTGAGCTTCGGCAAGGAGCCGGGCACCGGCAACGCCGACGCCAAGTCGACCCGTCCGGGCAACAACGAGACGGTGCGCTTCACCGCGCCGCAGGCCGGCACCTACTACATCAAGCTGGTCGGCGAGAGCACCTACAGCGGCGTCAGCCTGGTCGCGCGCCAGTAAGCGCACGCGGCGCAGGGATGCGCCATGGTGTCCCAGGAAACCCGGCTCCGGCCGGGTTTCCTGCGTCTGCAGCAGGCGCACATGCCCCAGTCGCGTGCTCCGGTGGCCGACGCGCAACCGTCCACCATCGCCTGCCGGAATGTCAGGCCGATGACGGCGGCGCGTCCTGCCAGCGCCGACGTCCTGGCCGCCGGTAGACAGCGACGCCGGCGCGCGCCGGATTCGGCGTCGGGTCATGCCGAACTGCTAAAGTCGCACGGTCATCTGGGAGGGATCGCGTGAATGCGCTCGTGAAGGACACTGCCGTCGCCGTGGAGACGCCCGAAACCCGCATCATCGCGGCGTTGCTGGCCAAGGGCCGGCTCAAGGACGGCGACCTGGCGCGCGCGCGGCAACTGCAGCGCGAGTCCGGTGGCGGCCTGCTGGCGCTGCTGGCGCGCCTGGGCCTGGTCTCCGAGCGCGACCATGCCGAGCTCAGCGCCGAGGTCCTGGGCCTGCCGCTGCTCGACGCCAAGCAGTTGCCGGCCACCGCGCCGGAGAGCCTGCCCGAGGCGCAACCGCTGTCGCTGCGCTTCCTCAAGCAATTCCATGTCTGTCCGCTGGGCGAGCGCGACGGCGTGCTGGAGCTGTGGATGGCCGATCCGCACGACGCCTACGCCGCCGACGCGGTGCGCCTGGCCACCGGCCTGCAGGTGCTGCCGCGGGTCGGCCTGCGCTCGGAGATCGACGACCTGATCGAGCGCTGGTTCGGCCAGGGCCGCAGCGCGATGGGCGCGATCGTGGAAACCGCCGACGGCGACAGCGTCGCCGCCGACGACATCGAGCACCTGCGCGACCTGGCCTCCGAGGCGCCGGTGATCCGCCTGGTCAACCTGGTGATCCAGCGCGCGGTGGAACTGCGTGCCTCGGACATCCACATCGAACCGTTCGAGAGCCGGCTGAAGGTGCGCTACCGCGTCGACGGCGTGCTGATCGACGGCGAGAGCCCGCCGGCCAACCTGACCGCGGCAGTGATCAGCCGCGTCAAGATCATGGCCAAGCTCAACATCGCCGAGCGCCGCCTGCCGCAGGACGGCCGCATCATGCTGCGGGTGCAGGGCAAGGAGCTGGATCTGCGCGTGAGTACCGTGCCCACCGCGCACGGCGAGAGCGTGGTGATGCGCCTGCTCGACCGCGAGACCGTGGTGTTCGATTTCCACCGGCTCGGCTTCACCGACGCGTTCCTGCCGCAGTTCCGCAAGGTGCTGGAGCAGCCGCACGGCATCCTGCTGGTCACCGGCCCCACCGGCTCGGGCAAGACCACCACGCTGTACACCGCGCTGAGCCAGCTCAACACCGCCGACGTCAAGATCATCACCGTCGAGGACCCGGTCGAATACCAGATCGAGGGCATCAACCAGATCCAGGCCAAGCCGCAGATCGGCCTGGATTTCTCGCATGCGCTGCGCAGCATCGTGCGCCAGGACCCGGACATCATCATGATCGGCGAAATGCGCGACCTGGAGACGGCGCGCATCGCCATCCAGTCCGCGCTGACCGGCCACCTGGTGCTGTCCACGCTGCACACCAACAACGCCGCCGGCGGCATCACCCGCCTGCTCGACATGGGCGTGGAGGACTACCTGCTGACCTCCACCATCAACGGCATCCTCGCCCAGCGCCTGGTGCGGCGGCTGGAGCCGACCCATGCCGAGCGCTATGCGGCCTCGCCGGAGGAGATCGAGAAATTCGAGCTGCGCCGGCTGCAGCCGGAAGGCGAGATCTTCCTGTACCGCCCGCGGCCCTCGGCGATCGCGCCGACCGGCTACGTGGGCCGCACCACCATCATGGAATTCCTGGTGATGAACGACGTGCTGCGGCGCGCGGTGATGCGCCACGCCGGCATGGGCGAGATCGAGCAACTGGCGCGCGAGGCCGGCATGCGCACCATGTACGAGGACGGCCTGGCCAAGGCGCTCAGCGGCCAGACCACGATCGAGGAAGTGCTGCGCGTGACGGAGGAAACCTGATGCGCGCGGCGTGCGCTCCGGCGGTGACGACGTGTCGCTGCGCCATGCGCCGGCGGTCCGCGCTCGGGAACGCAGGGGCCGCGCACGACGCGCGTTCCCATTCCCGATTCCCCATTCCCCACTCCCAGCCCTGATGCCCCTGTACCGCTACAAGGCCCTGGACTCGCATGGCGAGATCCTGGAAGGGCAGATGGAAGCCGCCAGCGAGGCGGAAGTCGCGCTGCGCCTGCAGGAGCAGGGGCACATGCCGATGCAGGCCAGGCTGGCGGCCGAGGGCGGCGGCACCTCGCTGCGCGGGCTGTTCCGGCCCAAGCCGTTCGACGGCGCGGCGCTGGTGCAGTTCACCCAGCAGTTGGCGACCCTGCTCGGCGCCGGCCAGCCGCTGGACCGCGCGCTGTCGATCCTGCTCGAACTGCCCGAGGACGAGCGGTCCAAGCGCACCGTCGGCGACATCCGCGACGCGGTGCGCGGCGGCGCGCCGCTGTCCACCGCGCTGGAGCGCCAGCACGGGCTGTTCTCGCGCCTGTACATCAACATGGTGCGCGCCGGCGAGGCCGGCGGCAGCCTGCACGACACCCTGCAGCGCCTGGCCGAATACCTGGAGCGCAGCCGCGAACTGCGCGGGCGCGTGATCAACGCGCTGATCTATCCGGCGATCCTGGTCAGCGTGGTCGGCTGCGCGCTGCTGTTCCTGCTCGGCTACGTGGTGCCGCAGTTCGCGCAGATGTACGAGAGCCTGGACGTGGCCCTGCCGTGGTTCACCCAGGCGGTGCTGAGCGTGGGCCTGTTCGTGCGCGACTGGTGGATCGTGCTGCTGGTGGTGCCCGGGGTGACCATCCTGGCGGTGGACCGCAAGCGCCGCGACCCGGCGTTCCGCGCCAGTTTCGATGCCTGGCTGCTGCGGCAGCGCTTCGTTGGCGTGCTGATCGCGCGGCTGGAGACCGCGCGCCTGACCCGCACCCTCGGCACCCTGCTGCGCAACGGCGTGCCGCTGCTGGCGGCGCTGGGCATCTCCCGCAACGTGCTGTCGAACCTGGCGCTGACCGCCGACGTCGGCGCCGCCGCCGACGACGTCAAGAACGGCCACGGGCTGTCGGCATCGCTGTCCAAGGGCAAGCGCTTCCCGCGCCTGGCGCTGCAGATGATCCAGGTCGGCGAGGAATCGGGCGCGCTCGACATCATGCTGCTGAAGACCGCCGACACCTTCGAACAGGAAACCGCCCAGGCCATCGACCGCCTGCTGGCGGCGATGGTGCCGGCGATCACCTTGGTCCTGGCCTCGGTGGTCGGCCTGGTGATCATCTCCGTCCTCGTCCCGCTCTACGATCTGACCAATGCGATTGGGTGAGGTGCCACGCTTATGCGCCATGGCGCATGTGGCGCCGAACGCCCGGCCAGGGATGGCCGGGCCGGTGGTTCCGGCGCTCGTAGTGCTGCGCCACGGATGGCAGCGCGTGCGTCTAGCGCAGCGGATCAATGAATCGAAAGAGGCCATGCGCTTGCGAACCGCAGGTTCGCGCATGGCCGAACGCCCGGCCATGGATGGCCGGGCCGGTCTGTCCGGCGCCGGCGATGTGACGCCATGGACGGCAACGGCCTTGCCTGGTGCGTCCGCGCGGTGCCCCATGGCGCATGCGGCGCCGAACGCCCGGCCCCGTCCGGGCCTCAGGCGACTGCCACGGAATGTGACGCCGCGCGGTCCCGGCCGGGAACCTTCGGCCGCCGCCCCTGTCCCATTGCCAGCGGCGCCTTGCGCGCCGGCCGCGGCCGTGCGTGCGCGCGGCACGGATCCTCCGGCGGCAGGTGTGACGGCGTGCGTGACGCGCCGCTGTACCGCCGGCCGCCGCCGGCTGCCATCGTCACCGTGTTCGGCTACATAGGTCTTCCACCGCAAGGATCCGATGCAATGCGCACTCTCCGCCGCTCCCTGACCCGTTCCCCGTCCGCCGCACGCCAGGCGGGCATGAGCCTGCTGGAAATCATCATCGTCATCGTGCTGATCGGCGCGGTGCTGACCCTGGTCGGCAGCCGCGTGCTCGGCGGCGCCGATCGCGGCAAGGCCAACCTGGCCAAGTCGCAGATCCAGACCATGGCCGGCAAGATCGACAACTACCAGCTCGACACCGGCAAGCTGCCGTCCAAGCTCGACGACCTGGTCACCGCGCCGGGCGGCGTCAGCGGCTGGCTCGGCCCGTATGCCAAGCCCGCCGAACTGAACGACCCCTGGGGCCACCCGATCGAGTACAAGGTGCCCGGCGACGGCCGTCCGTTCGACCTGATCAGCCTCGGCAAGGACGGCCAGCCCGGCGGCAGCAGTTACGACGCCGACATCAAGTACGAGTGATCCGGCGCCGTGATCCGGGCCCCTGCCGGCGCGCTGCGCTTCGGCGTGCCGGCGTGCGCGCCGGCCGCGCGTGCGCGCATGCGCGGCGTCTCGCTGCTGGAGATGCTGCTGGTGGTGGGCCTGATCGCGATCGCCGCGCTGCTGGCGGCCTCGGTGCTGACCGGCGGCATCGACGGCATGCGCCTGCGCTCGGCGGCCAAGGAGATCGCCTCGCAACTGCGCTACACCCGCACCCAGGCGATCGCCAGCGGCCAGCCGCAGCGGTTCCTGATCGATCCGCAGGCGCACCGCTGGCAGGCGCCCAACGGCCGTCACGGCGAGGTCCCGCCGTCGCTGACGATCCGCTTCACCGGCGCGCGCCAGGCGCAGCGCCGCGAAGGGGAGGGCGCGATCCAGTTCTTCGAGGACGGCGCCTCCAGCGGCGGACGCATCGAGCTGCAGGCGCGTCAGGCGCGCTGGCGCATCGACGTGACCTGGCTGACCGGCGAAGTCACGGTCGGGCGTGCGCCGGAGCAGGCGGGCTCATGAACCGCCAGCGCGGCTACACCCTGATCGAGGTGATCGTGGCGTTCGCGCTGCTGGCGCTGGCACTGACCCTGCTGCTCGGCTCGCTGTCCGGCGCCGCGCGCCAGGTGCAGCGCGCCGACCAACTGAGCCGTGCCACGCTGTACGCGCAGTCGCTGCTGGCGGCGCAGGGCGTGGAGCAGCCGCTGCAGCCCGGACGCAGCCAGGGCACGCTGGACCAGGACCGCTACCGCTGGACCCTGGACGTGGCGCCTTACGCGGATCCGCGGCGGCCGCCCGACGCGGCGGTGGTGCCGGGCGCACCGATCCTGCTGCAACTGACCCTGCAGGTGCGTTGGGGCGATGCGCCGGCGCAGGCGCTGCAGTGGAAGACCCTGCGCCTGGTCGCCCCGCAAGGCAATGGGGTGCCGCAATGACCATGCGCGCGCCGCAGCGCGCCAGCGCGCGCGGCTTCACCCTGATCGAGGTGCTGCTGGCCACGGTGCTGCTGGTCGGCGGCCTGACCCTGGCCTTCGCCACGCTGCGCTCGGCGATGGCGATCAGTGGCCGCGGCGAGGCGATCGCCGGACGCAGCGAACGCATGCGCGCGGTCGAAGGTTTCCTGCGCCGGCGCCTGAGCGGCGCGCAGTCGCTGCCGCTGGATATCGACACGCACACGCTGCAGCCGGTGCGTTTCGTCGGCGAACCGCAGCGCATGCAGTTCGTGGCCGATCTGCCCGAGTACCTCGGCCGCGGCGGCCCCTACCTGCACGACCTGCGGGTCAGCGGCGAGGGCGACCATCGGCAACTGGCGATCGCGCTGGTGCAGGTGCAGGCCGGCAAGCAACTTACCGAGACCCCGCCGCGCCCGCCCGAGCCGCTGGCGCGCGACCTGCGCGAGGTGCGCTTCCGCTACCGCGGCCTGGACCCGGAGCGCGGCACCATCGGCCCCTGGCAGGAGCGCTGGGAGCGCACCGACACGCTGCCGCTGCTGGTCTCGATCGAGTTGCGCAGCGGCGACGGCACGGCGTGGCCGCCGCTGGTGGTGGCGCTGCGCCAGGCCGGTGGTGCGGAGATGCGGCAATGAGCCCGGCGCATCGCCACCGCGGCGCCGCGCTGGTGCTGGTGCTGTGGCTGATCGCGCTGCTGACCGCGCTGATCGGCGCCTTCGCACTGACCGCGCGCACCGAGAACCTGCAGGGCAAGGTGCTCGGCGATGGCGCCGAGGCGCAGGAGCGCGCCCGCGCCGGCCTGGAATACGCGCTGACCCGGCTCGCCGGCACCCCCACCCAGCCGGGCTGGCGTGCCGACGGCCGGCGCTACCGCTGGCAGTACGAAGGCGCCACGGTCGACCTGCGGGTCACCGACGAAAGCGGCAAGGTCGATCTGAACATGGCCGATGCGCCGCTGCTGGCGGCGCTGGTGCGGGCGGTCGGCGAGGATCCGCAGCGCGCCGAGCGCATCGCCGCGGCGATCGTGGACTGGCGCGACCCGGACAACCTGACCCAGCCCAACGGTGCCGAGGATCCGGACTACGCCGCGGCCGGCCTGCCCTACGGCGCCAAGGATGCGCCGTTCGAAAGCCTGGCCGAGCTGCAACTGGTGCTGGGCATGGACCCGGAGCTGTACGCCAAGCTGCTGCCCAACCTGACCCTGTACGGCGGGGTGTCGCGGCCGACGCCGGACTTCGCGCCGGGGCCGGTGCTGACCGCGCTGGGCCTGGACGCGCAGCAGGTGCTGGCGCAGCGCGAACGCACCGACCAGACCCAGCTCGGCATGGTCGGCATGGGCGGTGGCGGCACCTACAGCATCGAAAGCCGGGCGCGGCTGGGCAATGGCCGCGAGGGCGTGTTGCGCGCGGTGGTGCGCCCAGGCTCGTCGGCGCTGCCGGGCTCCGCCTACACTGTGTTGCGTTGGGAAGAAGGAACGACGGTGCGATGACGGCGTGGCGCGACACGATGGACAAACTTGGCGTACGCATCGCCCCCGGTGCGGGCGGGCTGCTGGCCTGGTGGCAGCGCTCGCTGATGGCGTGGCTGCCGCCGCGCTGGCAACTGCAGCTGGGCTGGTCGCAGGCGCGGCTGCTGCTGTGGCGCGAGGGCGAGCAACTGATGCTGGCGCGGCAGGTCGAGTCCGAACTGGGCGCGCCGCTGGCGCTGCCGTGGCCGCTGCTGCCCGCCGAACTGGAGGCGCTGCTGGGGCCGCGCCTGGCGGCGCTGCCGCGGGTGTGGCTGCTGCCGGCCGAGGCGGCGCTGCAACGCCGGCTGCGGCTGCCGGCGGCGGCGGCCGAGCACCTGCGCGAGGTGGTGAAGTTCGAGATCGACCGGCAGACCCCGTTCCAGGCCGACCAGGTGATCTACGACGTGCGCGCCGACGGCCGCCGCGACGACGCCCAGCTCGATGCCGAACTGGTGGTGGCCCCGCGCCGCGTGCTGGACGACCTGCAGGCCAGCGCTGGTGCGCTGCGCCCGACCCTGGCCGGCATCGACGTCGCCGGCAGCGATGGCGCGCCGCTGGGGGTGAACCTGCTGCCGCAGGAACAGCGCCACCGCCGCGCCGACCCGATGCGGCGCTGGAACGCGATCCTCGCCGCCACCGCGCTGCTGGCGCTGTGTGCGGCCGGCTGGCAACTGCTGGACAACCGGCGTGATGCGCTGGAACACCTGCGCACGCAGGTGGACAGCGGCGCGCAGCGCGCACGCGCCGTGGCCGCGCAGCGCCAGCAACTGCTCGATCTGGTCGAGGGCGCCGCGTTCTTCGACCAGTTGCGCGCCGAGCGCCCGGCCTCGGTGCAGGTCTGGAACGAACTGAGCAAGCGCCTGCCGGAGGGCACCTATCTGGAGAAGTTCTCGATCGAGGGCAACCAGTTGCAGTTGATCGGCCTCAGCAGCGAAGCCTCGTCGCTGGTCGGGCGCCTGGAAGGCTCGCCGCTGTGGCGCACGCCGTCGCTGACCGGCGTGCTGCAGGCCGACCCGGGCAGCCACCGCGACCGCTTCACCCTCACCGCCGAGCTGGCCGGCACCAAGCGCAAGGAGGCCGCCGATGCCGGTGCAGGTCGATAAGCGCGACCGCTGGCTGGCGCTGGGGCTGCTGCTGGCGGCGCTGGCGCTGGGCTACCTGGTGCTGGTGCATCCGTGGTGGACCGTGCCGATGCGCGAGGTCGATGCGCAGATCCAGGAACTGCAGCAGCGCGAACTGCGCGTGCGCATGCAGCTGCAGCAGGCGCCGCAGGTGGCGCAACGGCTGCAGCAGGCGCAGCGCGACCTGGCCACGCGCCCGGGCTTCCTGCGCGAGACTTCGGCCGAGCTGGCCTCGGCCGGCCTGGTGCAGCGCCTGGAAAGCGCGGTGGCCACGGCCAGCCCCGGCAACCGCAGTTGCGCGATCAGCAACCGCTCGCCGCTGGCCGCCGACAACCGCAGCGACCGCTTCACCCGCGTCGCGGTGCAGGTGCGCCTGCGCTGCGGCACGCCGGAACTGGCGGCCGTGCTGCATGCGCTGGAGAGCGGCACGCCGGCGCTGTTCATCGACAACCTCAACGTGATGGCGCAGCGCTACCAGCTCTCGCCGGGCGAGAGCGGCAATGGCCTGGACGTTGCCTTCGAACTGGCCGGCTACCTGCGCCCGAACGCGATGCCGGCGCCGCCGGCGGCGTCCGCCGGTCCCGACCCGTCTGCCGCGACGGCACCCGCCGCCGCCACGCCGGTGATGAACGCCGGCGGGTCCGCCGGCGCCGGGCCGAGCGAGCCGGCGTCCATGCCGCCGCCGCCGCCGCCACCGGGCACGCCCGGCGCGACCAACCCGCCGGGTGCGCCCGGCGCCGCGAATACCGCGCCGGCGGACCTGCCGCAACAGGTGGAGGGCCGCCATGCGAATTGAAGCGATGGGCCTGCGCACCGTGTGGCTGGGCACGCTGGCGCTGTGGGGGCTGCTGGTCTGGGCGCTGGGCCTGGGCGGGCTCGGCGAGCGCGTGGCGCCGCTGCCCGACGATCCGTCGATGCTGCAGCGGCTGCCGGGCTTGCCCGCGGCCACCACGCAGCGCCTGGGCGATTTCTCGCAGTACGGCGAGATCGCCGCGCGCCCGGTGTTCGCCGAGGATCGCCGTCCGCATCCGTTCTTCCTCAGCGCCGACAACGGCCAGGCCGCCGCGCCCAACGTGCGCCTGACCGGCGTGCTGCTCACCGACCGCTTCAAGATGGCGACGCTGACCACCGAGCAGGGCGAATCGCTGCGCCTGAAGGAAGGCGGCGACGCCGTGCAGGGCTGGCGGCTGCTGTCGCTGTCGCCGCGGCAGGCCACGGTCAGCGGTTCCGGCGGCACCCAGACCCTGGAATTGAAGGTGTTCGACGGCAAGGGCGGGCAACCGCCGACCGTGCTCGGCCAGGCCGGACGCGCCGCTGCGCAGGGGCAGATGCCGCCGCCGGCGTCCGCGCCCAATGGCCAGTCCAACGCCAACGCGCCGCGACCGCAAACCCCCTCCGCGTCCAACCCGGCGCCGAACCAGGCACCGACCCCGAGCGCGCCGCCGCCGTCCTCGCCGGCCCCCTCGTCGGAGCAGTTGCAGGCCATCCGCGAGCGGATCGAAGCGCGGCGCCGGCAGTTGCAGCAACAGCGCCAGAACAACCCCTCAGGTCAGAACCCTTGAAGAGTGATCGCATGACGCCGCGTCTGTTTTCCCTGTTCCTCGCCATCGGCCTGGTGGCCGGCTGCGCCACCACGCCCTCGCCGGACGTCCGCCGCGGCGCCGCGATCAACCCACAGGTCGGCGCGGCCGGCAGTACCCAGACCGACGGCGACGGCGGCCCGGCCGATCCCAATGCCTTGCCCGAGCGCGCCACCCCGGTGATCCGCCGCGGCAGCGGTACCATGATCAATTCCGCGGCCGCCGCGGCGCCGGCGCCGTCGCTGGGCAACGCCAGCAGCGGCAGCGCCACCTTCAACTTCGAGGGCGAATCGCTGCAGGCGGTGGTCAAGGCCATCCTCGGCGACATGCTCGGGCAGAACTACGTGATCGCGCCGGGCGTGCAGGGCACGGTGACCCTGGCCACGCCCAAGCCGGTGTCGCCGGCGCAGGCGCTGAACCTGCTGGAGATGGTGCTGGGCTGGAACAACGCGCGCATGGTCTACAGCGGTGGCCGCTACAACATCGTCCCCGCCGACCAGGCCCTGGCCGGCACGGTGGCGCCGAGCACCGCCTCGCCGGCCAACGCGCGCGGTTTCGAGGTGCGCGTGGTGCCGCTGAAGTACATCTCCGCCAGCGAGATGAAGAAGGTGCTCGAGCCCTACGCGCGGCCGAACGCCATCGTCGGCATCGACAGCTCGCGCAACGTCATCACCCTGGGCGGCACTCGCGCCGAGCTGGAGAACTACCTGCGCACGGTGCAGATCTTCGACGTCGACTGGCTGTCGGGCATGTCGGTGGGCGTGTTCCCGATCCAGTCCGGCAAGGCCGAACAGGTCGCGGCCGACCTGGAGAAGGTGTTCGGCGAGAACAGCAAGACCCCCAGCGCCGGCATGTTCCGCTTCATGCCGCTGGAGAACGCCAACGCGGTGCTGGTGATCACCCCGCAGGCGCGCTACCTGGACCAGATCCAGGAGTGGCTGGACCGCATCGACAGCGCCGGAGGCGGCGCGCGGCTGTTCTCCTACGAGCTCAAGTACATCAAGGCCAAGGACCTGGCCGACCGCCTGGCCGAAGTGTTCGGCGCCGGCGGCAACAACCGCGGCGACTCCAATGCCTCGCTGATGCCGGGCTCGCAGATGAGCCAGTTGAACGGCGGCGGCCTGGGCGGCTTCAACGGCAGCGACAGCAGCAGCCTGGGTGGCGGCTTGGGCAGCAGTGGCAGCAGCAGCGACAGCCTGGGCAGCAGCAGTTCCTCCGGCAGCAGCAGCGGCGGCTTGGGTAGTGGCAGCCTGCAGCTGTCGCCGCGCACGTCCGGCAACGGCAGCGTGACCCTGGAAGTGCAGGGCGACAAGGTCGGCGTGTCGGCGGTGGAGGAAACCAACACCCTGCTGGTGCGCTCCACCCCGCAGGCCTGGCGCTCCATCCGCGACGTGGTCGAGAAGCTCGACGTGATGCCGATGCAGGTGCATATCGAGGCGCAGGTGGCGGAGGTCAATCTGTCCGGTGATCTCAAGTACGGTGTCAACTGGTACTTCGAGCAGGCGGTGAATGCGTCCTCCACTGCCAACAACATCGGCTTCAGCGGCGGTGGCGCGAATCTGCCCAGCGCGGCCGGCCGCAAGATCTGGGGCGATATCGCCGGCGCCATCACCGGCAGCAGTGGCCTGGGCTGGACCTTCCTCGGCAAGAACGCAGCGGCGGTGATCACGGCGTTGGACGAAGTCACCGACGTCAAGTTGCTGCAGACGCCATCGGTGTTCGTACGCAACAACGCCGAGGCCACGCTCAACGTGGGTACGCGCATCCCGATCAATTCGGTCAGCGTCGACACCGGCCTGGGCACCGGCACCACCTACTCGTCGGTGAACTATATCGACACCGGTGTGATCCTGAAGGTGCGTCCGCGCGTGACCAAGGACGGCATGGTGTTCCTGGATATCGTGCAGGAAGTCAGTTCGCCTGGCGCGGCGTCGACCAACTGCGGCACCAGCGCCGGCACCAGTACTGCCTGCAACGTGCCGATCAACACGCGCCGGGTCAAGACCGAGGCGGCTGTGCAGAGCGGCGACACCATCATGCTGGCCGGCCTGATCAACGACAGCACCTCCGACGGCAGCAACGGCGTGCCGTACCTGAGCAAGCTGCCGGTGGTCGGCGCGCTGTTCGGGCAGAAGACCCAGAATCGGGATCGCCAGGAAGTGATCGTGCTGATCACGCCGTCGATCGTGCGCAACCCGCAGGAAGCGCGCAATCTCACCGACGAGTACGGAGCGAAGTTCGAGGCCATGAAGCCGCTGCCGGCACGCGGCAAGAAGTAAGCGGGTGAGCCTGCCCATCGTGCTGCTGGCGCTCGGCGTCGACGACGTCGCGCTGGACGCCTGCCTGGGCGCGCTCGAAGCGAACACGCCGGTCGGCACCCGGGTGTGGCTGGCCGACGATGCGCAGGCCGGCCCGCGCGGCATGCGGGTGATCGAGGCCTGGTTGGCGCGCACGCGCCTGCAGGCCGACTACACGCGGCGGCCGCGCATGCTCGGCGAGGTGGCGCACCTGGACGAGATGCTGCGCGCCTGCGGCGATGCCGACGTGGCGGTGCTGGCCGCCGACGCGCAACCCGGGCCGGGCTGGCTGCTGCAGTTGAGCGCCTGCCTGGCGCGCGATGCGGCCATCGCCAGCGCCACGCCGTGGAGCAACGCCGGTGAAGCCTGTGCATGGCCGCGACTCGGCGAGATCAATCCGCTGCCGGAGGATCCCGAGCGCCTGGCGCGGGCCTGCGCGTCCCTGCCGCCGCTGCATCCGGAACTGCCGTCGGCGGTGTGCCACGCGGTGGTGCTGCGCGGCGTGGCGCGGCAGCGCGCCGGCGGCCTGGACGCCAGCAGCTATGGCTCCTGGTATGCGGCGCTGACCGACCTGTCGCTGCGCATGGCCGGACTCGGCTGGCGCAACGTGCTGTGCGAGACCGCGCATGTCGCCTGCAGCGGCGAAGGCCGCGCCGCCGACGGCGACATGGACGCGCTGGCCACGCGCTGGCCGGCCTGGCACGCGCGCCTGGCCGGCTTCCTGATGCACGATCCGTTGCGCGCCTGCCGCGAGGAGTTGCAGCGCCTGTACGACACGCTGCCGCCGCCGGATCCGCAGCGCGCGCTGTTCGATGCCTAGTGCGTCTGGTGTCGAGGTCGCTCCCATAATTCAGCCATGGTGACAACAAGTGCAAGGGCAAAGCTTTCGCCTTGCGGCGAGTTACTTTTCTTTGCTTGTGCAAAGAAAAGTAACCAAAAGAAAGCACACCCTGCCTCGCGCCCTCCGCGCTAACGCGCTCCGGGTTCGCGTCCATCCCGGGGATCCGCGGAAGGGGCATCCTGCCCCTGCCGCGGACGGCGCACATCCCTGTGCGCCGCCCTTCGGGTGTTTCCCCGCGATGGCCGCCGCTTCGGAAGGGAACCCGGTAAGTCAAAAGCAAGGGCAAGAGCAACAATCAAAGCCAAGCGACCGCAACTCCCGCAGGGACTGGCGGTGATCGGTGTCCGGGCGCAATGAGGGAGGGAGTCTCGCCCCCTTTTTGTGGGGTCCAGTCCCGACGGCTTCCGAGGCCCGATCGTCCACCTACTCCGTTCGTCGTGGTTGCATGACAGTCGACTCCCACAGCGGCTTGCGGCGGGCCCGCCGGATGCACTGTGGGAGGGACTTCAGTCCCGACGCATTGCGCCATCGGAAAGCACGCACCGCTTTGCGCGTCGCGGCTGCATGACAGTTGACTCCCACAAACTGCGGTGCCTGATTGACATCGCCGCAGATCGGCTTATTTCGGCGGCGCGAACACATCTACCGACACTTCCAGCACGTCGTGGCGCCAGGATTCGATGTCGAACTCCACCGCGCGTCCGTCGGGATCGTAGCTGACGCGCTGCAGGCGGAAGCAGGGCGTGCCGGCGGTGGATTGCAGCAGTGCGGCCTGCTCGGCATCGAGCGTGGCCGGATACATCGACAGCCGGCTGCGCGCCTGTCGCAAGCCCAGGCGCTGGGTCAGCACCGCGCTCAGCGAGCCGGCCAGGTCGTGGTCGAGCAGGCGTGGTGCCCACGCGGCCAGGAGCGCGTTGGTCTCCAGCAGCACCGCGCGGCGCCCGATCCAGCGCCGGCGCCGCAGCACGAACACGTCGGTTGCCGGATCGTGCAGGTGCAGATGCCGGGCGAGCGCCGGGCCGGCCGGCTGGCGCTGCGCGGCGAGCAGTTCGGTCCGCGGTACGCCGCCCTGTGCGGCCACGTACTGCATGAAGCCGGCGATGCTGTTGGGATCGTGACGCACCCGCGGCGCGCTGACGAACCAGCCGCGACGGTTCTCGCGGTAGATGTGTCCATCCGATTCCAGTTGCTGCAGCGCCTCGCGCAAGGTGATGCGGGTGCAACCGAACAACGCGGCCAGTTCGCGCTCTACCGGCAGCCGCTGGTCGGCGCGCCATTCGCCGGCGGCGATGCGCCCAAGCAGCGCATCGGCGATGCGTTGGGCGAAGCCGGCGGCGGTGGCGGTGGGGAAGCTCATGTGGCGTTCTGGGCGTGGAGAAGCGTGGCTGACAAGACTACGCTGCCTGCAGGCATGCGGACGATGGATGGGTGTGCGATGTGCGCGCGGCTTTCCCGTGCCGACCGCACACCCGCCGTTCGCTTGCGCTGCGCGTTGACGACACTGGAGAAGTGAGCCACTCAGGCGATGGTGCGCGCGCGACGCAGATCCGCCTGCCACAGGCGCAGGCCGTACACCGCCAGCACCACGAATCCTGCATACAGCGCGGCAGTGGGATACAGCCCCTTGTACAGGAACACGCCGACGTAAACGCAGTCCAATACGATCCACAGGCCCCAGTTGGCGATGCGCTTGCGCGCGGCCCACACGCTGGCGACCACGCTGAACGCCGACAGCGCCGCATCCAGCCACGGCAGCGCGGCATCGGTGTGACGGTGCATCCACCAGCCCAGCAGCGCCGCGCCGGCGGCGCCGGCCAGCACCGAACGCACCCCTTCGGCCCACGGCAGCGGCCCGACCTGGACCTTGCCGTCTTCGCCCAGGCCGTTGCTCCAGCGCCACCAGCCGTAGCCCTGCAGCACCACGTACAGTCCCTGCAGCAGCATGTCCGAATACAGCTTCCACTGATAGAACAGCCACGCGTACAGCAGTACCGCCACCACGTTGACCGGCCAGCACCAGCGCACCCGCCGCGCGGTCAGCCACACACCCAACACGTTGACCAGCACGGCGAGCAGTTCGAGAGGAGACATGGTGTGGAGGCCGGGATTGGGGAGTGGGGATTCGGGATCGGGGGTGGTGCGCGAGCGCAGTGCAGTGCGCGCGTGTTGTAGGAGCGGCTTCAGCCGCGACAGGCGTTACCGGGAAAGCCCATCGCGGCTGAAGCCGCTCCTACGCTGGTCTTCGGCACAGCTGGCATTCGAGTCGTCTTGGATCAATGCATCCGTATTGGGATACTGAAAACGCATCGGATCTTGGTGCTGTAGGAGCGGCTTCAGCCGCGACCCGTCAGCAATAGCGCGTCGCGGCTGAAGCCGCTCCTACACGGGTGACGCGCCATGTTCCGCTTTTGGCTTTTACCAATCCCAATTCCCGATTCCCCATTCCCAGCTCCTCAACCAATCCCGAATCTCTATTCCCCATTCCCCGCTCCTCAAAACTCGAACTGCAACGCCAGCCGCGCCGTCCGCGGCGCACCCAGGAACAGATAATCGTCGCCTTCGTAGGCGCCGACGTCGCGCCAATAGCGCTTGTCGGTGAGGTTGTCCACGCTCAGTCGCAGCGTGGTCGGCACTGCGCCCAGGCGCGTGGTGTAGCGGGCGCCGAGGGTGTAGACGCTGTAGCCGCCGACGGCGACCTGGCCGCTGCGGTCGGCGTACTTGGCGCCGCTGTACTGCGCGCCGCCCAGCAGCGCCAGGCCGCTGACGCCGGGCACGTCCCAGCTGGCCTGGGCGCTGGCGCGCAAGCGCGGCACGTTCAGCGCCTGATGGCCTTCGTCGCCCGGCGTGCCGGTGTCCTCGGCGCGCGCGCGGATGCCGGCGACGCTGGCCTGCAGGTGCAGGCCGGCGCCCAGCGTGCCGGCGGCCGACAGTTCGATGCCGCGGTTGTGCAGGCGGCCCTGCTGCACGAACAGGAAGCTGCCGTCGGCCTGCGGCTGCGCGTACTGGTCCGCCTGGCGCATGTCGAACAGCGCCGCGCCCAGGGTCAGGCCGTCGCGCTCGTACTTCAGGCCGGCCTCGCGCTGGTAGGCGCTGGTCGGCGCGAGGATGCTGTCGGCGTTGCTGGCGAACCACGGCGCGGTGCCGCCCGGCGCCAGGCCCTTGGCGAAGCTGGCATACAGCGACAGCGACGGCTGCAGCTTGAACAGCAATGCCGCCTGCGGCAGCAGCACCGAGCGGCGCGTGCGCCGGGTCAGCATGCCGTCGCGGTCCCAGGCGCGTTCGTCGTAGCGCACCTGGCGCGCACCCAGCAGCAGTTGCCAGGCATCGCCGATGCCGATGCGGTCGCTGGCCAGCAGCGCGGTCTGCTCGCTGTCCAGGCGCCGGCGCTTGGGGCCGAGCGTGGCGTCGGCCGGCGCCAGCAGCGGCGGGTCGGCATCGATGTTGCCGCTGCCGATCATGGCGTTGATCGAGCCGTGGCGGTCGATGGTGCGATGCAGAGAGTCGACGCCGACCTGCACCTGGTGCTGCAACACGCCGGTGCTGGCGCTGCCGCTGGCGATCGCCTGCAGTTCGTCGTTGCGGCGGCTGTCGGCGGGGCTGCGGTAGTCGTAGATGTCGTAGTCGCCTTCGCGGCTGAAATGGTTGGGCACCGCGTCGCCGGCGCAACTGGCCGCGCCGTAGCAGCCCCAGGCGAAGCTGGAGTAGTCGTCGATCAGCGCGCGGCTGTGCGATGCGGCCACATGTACAGCCCAGGCGTCGCTGAAGCGGTACTCGTAGCGCGCCTGCGCGTTCAACGCCTCGATGCCGACCGGCCTGGACCACGGTTGATAGGCGAGCAGGCGATGTACCGACACCCCGCTCGGCAGTTGGGTGCCGCCGAGCAACTGGTAGCCCGGCACCGAGCGTTGCTGGCGGTCCTGGTATTCCACGTCCAGTTGCAGGGTCGATTGCGGATCGATCTTCCAGTCCGCGGCCAGCGACAGGAAGTTGCGGTGGCCGTCGGCGTGATCGACATAGCTGCGCAGGGTCTCGTGCGCGGCGTTGACGCGCAGGCCGAACTGGCGCTCGCTGCCGAACCAGTCGCCCAGGTCCACCGCCGCGCCGCGGCTGCCGTCGTCGTCGCCGCTCAGCACCAGGCTGCGCACGTGCTGCGGGCGCTTGGTCTGGTAGTCGATCACCCCGGCCGGGGTGGTGATGCCCGAGAGCACCCCGGACAGGCCCTTGAGCACCTGCACCTGCTCCTTGTTCTCCAGCGCCACGTTCTGTTCGCCGGCGATGGTCAGGCCGTTGATGCGGTAGCTGTTGGCCGCATCCAGCGAATAGCCGCGGACCAGGAAGTTCTCGTAGTAGCCGATCGGCGCGTAGCTGTCGCCGACTGCGGCGTCGGCGCGCAGTACCTCGCTGAGCACGCGCACCTGGCGGTCGGACAGCTGGCTGCGGTCGATGGTGTCGATCGCCATCGGCGTGTCCAGCAGCGGCGCATCGCCATAGCCGCTCAGGCTGCTGCGGTTCTGCGATTGCCGGCCCTGCACGTTGACCGCGTCCAGTTCGACCGGGGTCTGCGTGCTGGCGGACGGCGCCGCATCGTCGGCGGCCAGGGCCGGCAGCGGCAGGGCGGTGGCCAGGGCCAGCGCGAGGGCGTGCGGAGCGGGGAAACGGCGGGTGGGAAGCATGCGGAACGACCTCGGGCAAACGAAACGAAAGTGGGAAGCGGCAGCGCCGCGCGGTGCGCGCACGGCAGGCGTGACCGCGGACGTGTCGGTGTGGATGCGACGGTTCATGGCGCGGCCGCGGCACGCCGCTGCAGGTGCCGCAGCAGGCGCTGGCCTTCGTCATCGCCGAACCAGGCGGCGTGGCCGAGCAGGTAGCGGCGGTAGGCGATGTCGGCGTGCGCCTGCGAGCCGGTGATGCCGGCGAAGTACTCGATCTCGCTGAGCGCGAAATCGGCATGCACCAGCGGCAGCAGCGCGGCCAGCAGGCGCAGGTGCGCCGCGTCCAGCGGCAGCAGCGTCGAATAGCCGTGCAGCATCGCATCGAGCTGGTCGAGGTCGGCGACGGCGGTGCCGCCGTCGTCCAGTTGCAGCCACGGGATCAGGTTGCGCTCGATCGCGGTGGCCAGGTCGAACAGGGCGAAGGTGCGGTCGGCCAGGCCGAAATCGAACACCGCGCTGACCGTGCTGGCGGCGCCGTGGCCGCGCCACAGCAGGTTGGAGGCATGCCAGTCGCCATGCGTCCACAGCGCCGGCGGCGGCGTCTGCAGCAGCGGCCAGGCCTGTGCGTGCCAGGGCAACAGGAGCGCGCGCAGGTCGTCCTGCCAGTGGCGCGGCTGCAGCCACGCGGCCAGCGCCGGGCGCCGCGCCAGATCCTGCTCCAGCGCCTGCAACGGCTGCGGTTGGGCGAACAGGCGCAGGTTGGCGACCAGCACGGTGCTGCTGCGCGGCGGCGCGGCGTAGCCGGCGGCCGCGCGGTGCAGCGCCGCCAGCGCGTGGCCGGCGGCCGCGGCATGGGCGGTGTCGGCGAACGGCGTCCACGACATCGCCTCGCGATAGCGGTCTTCGCCCGCGCCAGCGCGCATCACCTCGTAGGTCCAGTGGCCGCGCCGCACCGCGCTGGCGCCGTCGCGGTCGCGCAGCACCTCCGGCACCGGCACGCCCTGCGCGCGCAGATGGGCGATGAAGGCGTGCTCCTCGCCCAAGGCATGCAGATCGCGCACGCGGCGGTGGTGGCGCTTGACGAACAGCGTGCCGCCGCCGGTCTCGACCTCCGCCGCCGCCGAGAACGGGCGCGGACTATGCCAGCGCAGTCCGCGCAGGTGACCGGGCAGGGCGTACTGCTGCAGCAGCGCCTCCACCTCGCCGTCGGACAGCGGCGGCCAGTCGGCGGCCACGGTCTGCGTGCCCATGCCGTGCATCTGGTGGCGGACGCTCATGCGCATGCCTCGCAGGGCAGGCGCGACCTGGCGCGCCAGACCAGTCGCCGCATGGCAGACGCGCCATGCGCGACGGCACTGCCATTGCGAGTGGTTGGTCTAGACCAGGGATGGGGAGGCCTGGGGCAGGGCCCGGTCGCGCGATCGGGAGCGGAGAAGCGGGCGCCGCCGGCATCTCGGCATGCGCGCGGGCTCGGGTGGCGCGCGCGGTGTGCGGGGTGGGGCGGCAGCCTGGGACAGGAAACAACGCTGGCCGGCATCTGCACTGGGCGAAGGAAAGGACACGGATCGCTCCGTCTCCCGCACGTGCGGGCCGCAAACGGCCGCGCAGTGCACGGGGCGCAGAGTATGCGCGGCAATCGCCGCCGCCGCCATGCCTGCTGCGCATGGGGCGGGCGGCGCATGCGGGAGACATACGGGATAATCGGCCGATGAGCGAACAGCAGATAGCCGTGGTGGTGGTGACCTACGAGAGCGGCAGCACCATCGACGCCTGTCTGCAGCGGCTGCGCGCGGCGGCCGGGGTGGCGCAGATCCGCGTGGTCGACAACGCCTCGCGCGACGACACCCTGGCGCTGGTGCAGCGGCATGCGCTGGACGATGCGCGGGTGCGCTTCATCGCCAATCCCGACAATCCCGGCTTCGCCACCGCCTGCAACCAGGGCGCCGCCGCCAGCGACGCGCCGTGGCTGGCCTTCGTCAATCCCGACCTGATGGTCGAGCGCGACACCCTGGCGCAGTTGCGCGCGCAGGCCGCTGCGCTCGGCGAGGCGCTGCTGGGCGTGGAGCAGGTCGACGAACACGGCCGCGCCGACGCCGCGGTGCGCCGCCGCGACCCGGACTTCGCGGCGATGCTGCGGCATCCGCTGGCCGGCTCGCGGCTGGCGCTGGCGGCCGACCCGGCGCAGCCGCTGCAGCCGGTGCCGGCGCTGTCCGGCGCGCTGATGCTGCTGCCGCGCGCGCTGTTCGTGCGCATCGGCGGCTGGGATGCCGGCTACCGGCTGCATGCAGAGGATCTGGACCTGTGCCGCCGGGTGCGCCAGGCCGGCGCCACCGTGGCGGTGCTGAACACTGTGCGCGTGCTGCACGTGCGCGGCGTGTCCAGCCGCAAGCGGCCGTGGTTCGTCGAGTGGCACAAGCACCGCGGGCTGTGGCGCTACTTCCGCAAGTTCGAGGCGCCCAGCCGGGCCTGGCCGGTGCGGGCGGCGGTGTGGGCGGTGATCTGGCTGCACGCCTGGGTCACTTTCGCCCGGCTGTGCTGGCGCCGCCCAGCCTGAACGAAATCGGCGCGCGCCGCGCGCGCGTGCGGCATGGCAGCATAAATTCGCTATATTGGGAAGTGCGTCACTTAACAAATGACGTGTTCCGCCGATTTCCTCCTGGACCGCGCCTGCTTTCCGGTTCGGGGGACCCCCACCAGGAACTCAACCATGCATGATTTCGACGGCGTGCGTCCGCACGCCTGCGCATCCGCCATGCCCATGCCCGGTGCCTGCCGCGCCACGCCTGCGCGCCGCGCGCGGCTGGCGCTGGCGCTGCTCGCCCTGGCGGCCGGCCCCTGCTGGGCCAGCGCCTGGGTCGACGAGGCCGGCCACGGGCTGGTGATCCTCAAGGCCAGCCATACCGATGGCGGCGCGGTGTTCAACAGCCACGGCCAGTCCGGCAACTTCCCCGATGCCGGGCGCAGCCGCCAGGACCAGCTCAATCTCTACGGCGAATACGGGCTGAGCGCGGACCTGACCCTGGTCGGCAACTTCTATTTCAGCAAGGTCGGTTACCGCAACGACAGCGGCTACGGCGACCGCCACAGCAGCGGCTGGTCCGATCAGGAAATCGGCCTGCGCTACCGGCTCGACCCGGACGGCCGCGACGGCCCCTGGCAGGGCGCGCTGCAGGTGCTGGCGCTGGTGCCCGCGTATGCGCGTCAGCGCGATGGCGAGCGGCCGGCACTGGGCCAGGGCGACTACGGCGCCGAGCTGCGCTACAGCGTGGGCCGCGGCTATCGCCTGGGCGAGCACGACGGCTATGTCGACCTGGGCACGGCGGTGCGCCTGCGCGGCGGCGACGCCTCCGACGAGGCGCGGCTGGACGTGTCCAGCGGCGTGGCGCTGGCGCCGCGCTGGATGCTGATCGGCGAGTTCAACGTGATCCAGAGCCTGGGCAACGGCAAGGGGCCGAACCGGATCTACGCGCCCGGCGACAACACGCCGATCCGCGGCAACAACTTCGATTTCAGCAAGCTGCAGGCCTCGGTGCTGTACACGTTGCCCGGCGGCACGCAGTTGCAGCTCGGCTACCAGCAGCCGGTGGCCGGGCGCAACACCGGCGGCGCGGGCGGTCCGTTCGTGGCCGCCTGGTGGCGGTTCTAGCCGTGTCCGGCGAACACGAGAGCGTCGCCGCCGAGGCGAGCGCCCCCGGCCGGCTCGGGCGGCTGCCGACCGAAGGCGGCCTGCAGGCGCCGATCGGCGAGGCGCTGGTCGCCGCAGGGGTGATCGACCCGCCGCAGCTGCAGAACGCGCTGTCGCTGCAGGCGCGCTGGCGCTCGCGGCTGGGCGACGTGGTGCTGGCCCAGCGCGGGGTTGCGCCACTGCGCTTCTACACGGTGCTGGCGGAGCATTTCGGGCTGCACTTCGTCAATCTGCTCAAGCAGCCGATCGACCCGGCGCTGTTCCAGCCGGAGCATCTGGCCGACTACGCGCAGCGCCTGGTGCTGCCGTGGCGCGAGGAGGACGGCCACCTGGTGCTGGCGGTGGCCGATCCCGGCCCGGAGATATTCGCCTGGGCGCGCGCCACCTACGGCGAGCAGGTGCGTTTCGTCGGCACCTCCAAGTTCGACATCGTCTGGAGCCTGCAGCAGCACGCCGACGCGCAGCTCACCCACGATGCGCTGAACCTGCTGGCCGAACATGCGCCCGAGCATTCGGCGCGGCAGGTGATCACCCGCGCGCAGTCGGTGTTCCTTGTGGCGCTCACGGTGGTGCTGGCCGCGGCCCTGGCGCTGTGGCCGCTGGTCACCCTGATCGCGCTCAACACGCTGATCGCGGTGGCGTTCCTGGCCACCTTCGGGCTGAAGCTGGTGCTGGCCTGGCGCGGTGCGCGGCGCCGCATCGACATCAAGGTCAGCGACGAGGAAGTGGCCGCGCTCGGCGACGAGGACCTGCCGGTCTACACGGTGCTGGTGCCGATGTACAAGGAGCCGGACGTGCTGCCGATCCTGGCCAACGCGCTGCGCCGGCTCGACTACCCGACCTCCAAGCTGGACGTGAAGCTGGTGCTGGAGGCCGACGACACCGAGACCATCGAGGCGGCCAAGGCGCTGGGCCTGGAGGCGTTCTTCGAGATCATCCGGGTGCCGCCGTCGCAGCCCAAGACCAAGCCCAAGGCCTGCAACTACGCGCTGCGCTTCGCCCGCGGGCAGATGCTCACCATCTACGATGCCGAGGACAAACCGGAGCCGGACCAGCTCAAGCGCGTGGTCGCCGCGTTCCGCAAGTCGCCGGCCGACGTGGCCTGCATCCAGGCGCGGCTGAACTACTACAACGCCGACGAGAACTGGCTCACGCGCATGTTCACGCTCGAATACACGTTGTGGTTCGACTTCTACCTGCCGGCGCTGGAGACCTTGCGCATCCCGATTCCGCTCGGCGGCACCTCCAACCACTTCCGCCTGGACATCCTGCGCAAGGTCCACGCCTGGGACCCGTACAACGTCACCGAGGACGCCGACCTGGGCGTGCGCCTGACCCAGCAGGGCTACCGGGTCAGCGTGGTCAACTCGACCACGTTCGAGGAAGCCAACGTCAGCATCCCCAACTGGATCCGGCAGCGCTCGCGCTGGCTCAAGGGCTACATGCAGACCTGGCTGGTGCACATGCGCGATCCGGTGCAGCTGTACCGCTCCACCGGCGTGCGCGGGTTCTGGGGCTTCCAGCTGTTCGTCGGCGGCACCTTCTTCACCGCGCTGGCCGCGCCGCTGATGTGGCTGAGCTACGGGCTGTGGCTGGCGGTGGGCTCGAAATTCTTCGACCCGTTCTTCCCGCCGGCGCTGCTGTACCTGAGCCTGCTCAACCTGCTGCTCGGTAATGGCTTCCTGATCTACATGACCCTGGTGGCGGCGTTCAAGCGCGACTACTTCCGCCTGGCGCCCTACGCGCTGACCGTGCCGCTGTACTGGCTGCTGCAGTCCATCGCCGCCTACAAGGGCCTGTGGCAGCTCATCCGCAACCCGTTCTACTGGGAAAAGACCACCCATGGCATCAGCAAGCACATGGCCGAAGAGCGCCGCGCCGCGCTCGACGACTGACGCGCCGCCGCGCGCGCGCGGCACCGCGGTGTTCGTGTTCACCGCGGCGCTGCTGGCGCTGCTGTGCCACCGGCTGCTCGCGCACGGCTACATGAGCGACGACGCGATGGCGCAGTACGCCAAGCTGCTGCTGTTGCGCGACGCGGCCGGCTTCCGCATCGAGTACCTGGGCTTCCTGTACGCGCAGGCCTCGCTGTACCTGGGCGTGCTGATCGGTGGCCTGCCGGGCCTGTCCACGCCGTTGCTGCCGTACCTGGTCGACGTGCTGGCCGGGGCGGCGCTGGTGACCCTGCTGTGGCGCGACATCGCCGCCGGCCTGGGCCGCGGCTGGGCCTGGGCGCTCAGTGCGGGTGTGGTGATCCAGCCGTTCTTCCTGTGGCCCACCCTGTCCGGCAACAACCAGGGACTGGGCCTGCTGGTGTTCTACGTGGCCGCGCGCGCGCTGCGCCATTTCCGCGACGATCCGGAAGCCTTCGCCTACCTGCGCCTGGCCGCGAGCCTGTGCCTGCTGTTCTTCGTCGACGAACGCGCCTGCTTCCTGGCCCTGGCGCTGGCGCCGTGGCTGTTCCTGATCGCGCCGCCGCGGCTGATGCGGCAGGCGCCGCTGGCCTTCTACCTGGTGTGCTACCTGCCGTTCCTGTTCGCGGTGGGGGCGTGGATGTACCTCAACTACATGTTCTTCGGCGATCCGCTGCTGTTCGCGCGCGACGCCACCTCCGCCTTCCGCGGCATCTCGGCGCAGGCGGCGCTGCAGCCGTGGCTGCAGCAGGCCGCGGCGCGGCCGTGGTGGCCGCCGCTGTGGCTGCTGCTGGCAGGCATCGTCAGCGCACCGCTGTTGCTGCTGCTGCGCCACACCCGCGACGGCGATACCTGGCGCAGCGTGCTCGCCGCCACCGCCACCGTGCTCGGTGCCGGCACGCTGGCCACCTGGGCGCATTTCAGTGCGCAGCCGCTGGACTTCCTGGCCCTGCTGCTGGTGCCGGCGGCGCTGGTGCTGGGCGACCTGCGCCGCAATGCGCGCTGGCTGGGCCTGGCGCTGTTGCTGGCCGGCGCGGTGTCCAGCGGCTGGGTGATCGCCCGCACCGCCACCTCCACCACCCGCGACTGGATCGCCGCGCTGCAGGCGCCGGCGCCGCCGCGGCATGCCGACGCCGCGCAATTGGGTGCGTGGCTGGCCGAGGCGCGGCTGCCGACCCTGCTCGACGACCGCGCCAGCTATCCGGTGATCGTCGCCCGCGGCGACGCCAGGCAACTGATCCTGCCGTTCGACCCGCGCTTCAAGCAGGCGCTGGTCGATCCGCGGCGGATGCCGGCGCAGGTGGTGGTGAGCGACCCGGCCAGCCAGGCCGGCGCGCTGGACAGCCTTAACCGGCGCTTCCCGCAGCTATGGCAGCAGGGCCTGCCGGGCTACAGTCTGGTCTACCACCAGGGCATCTACCGGGTATGGCGCCGATCGCCGTGAGACTGCTGGCCGCACTGCTGTTGGCGCTGAGCGCCGGCGGCTGCAGTGCGGCGCCGGCGCCGCCGTGGATGGGCGCCAACGTCAAGGTGTCGCCGCAGGCGCCCTGGGGTAGCGCCGCCGCGCAGCAGTCGCTGCGGCAACTGGCCGAGGCCGGCGCTTCGCGTGCGCTGTTGGTCGCCTTCGTCTGGCAGGCGTCGCCGCAGTCTTCGGCGCCGGTGCTGGGCAGCGACAGCAGCCCGGCGCTGGTCCGCGCTGGATTGCGGCAGATGCGCGCCGCCGGCCTGCAGCCGGTGCTGAAGGTGCATCTGTGGATTCCCGGACACTGGGCCGGCGAGGCCGCGCCGGCCGATCGCGATGCCTGGTTCGCTGCCTACCAGCGCGCGCTGCTGCAACTGGCCCAGGTCGCCGCAGAGGAACGCGCCAGCGCGCTGATCGTCGGCACCGAACTGCGCCAGCTGCAGGATGCGCCGCAGTGGCCGGCGCTGCTGGCGGCGGTGCGCCAGGTCTACCGCGGCCCGATCGGCTATGTCGCCGACGGCCTGGAGCAGGCCGAGCGCTTCGGCTACTGGGATCGCTTCGATTTCGTCGGCACCAGTCTGTATCCGGCGCTGGCCGCCGCGCCGGAGCAACGGCGCGCGCAGATGCGCGCGGCGGCCGCGCGGGTGCAGGCGCTGGGCGAGCGCAGCGGCCGCCCGGTGTGGGTGGCCGAGCTGGGTTTGCGCTCGGCGCACGGCAGCCTGGCGGCGCCGTGGGAAAGCCCGGAGCAGCGCACGGCTGAGGTCGACACGGCGTTGCAGGCGCAGGTGCTGCGCGAGTGGCGCGACGTGCTCGACGCGCAGCCGCGCATCGCCGGCATCGCTCTGTGGTGCTGGTACACCGATCCGGACGCCGGCGGCGCGCGCGACAGCGATTTCACCGTGCAGCACAAGCCGGCGCAGGCGGTGCTGAAGCGGTGAGGGTCAGGGATGCGCTTCGCCCTTGGCAGGAGTCAACTGTCATGCAACCACGACGAACGGAGTAGGCGGACGATCTGACCTCGGAAGCCGTCGTGACTGATCCCACAAAAGGGCGGCGAGAGTCCCTCTCACATCACGTCCGGACACCGATCATCGCGAGTCCATTTGGGAGTCGCAGTCGCTTGGCTTTGGCTGTTGCCCTTGCTTTTGACTTACCGGGTTCCCTTCCGAAGCGGCGGCCAGCGCGGGGAAACACCCGAAGGGCGGCGCACAGGGATGTGCGCCGTCCGCGGCAGGGGCAGGATGCCCCTTCCGCGGATCCCCGGGATGGACGCAAACCCGGAGCGCGTTAGCGCGGAGGGCGCGAGGCAGGGTGTGCTTGACCAGCCTTCGGCTGTGGTAAAGCGCTTCTTTTGGTTACTTTTCTTTGCACAAGCAAAGAAGCGCTTCTCAGCAGCCGAAGGCTGATCAAAGTAACTCGCCGCAAGGCGAAAGCTTTGCTCTTGCACTTGTTGTCACCATGGCTGACGCTCCCACAGAAAAACACGAAGACGGGGCATGCAACGCACTGAGCGCATAATCGGCCGATGATCATCGACTCGTTGCTGGACACCGACCTCTACAAGTTCACCATGATGCAGGCGGTGCTGCATCAGCATCCCGGCGCGCAGGTGGAATACCGCTTCAAGTGCCGCACCCCGGGCATCGACCTGGCGCAGTACCTGCCGCAGATCTCCGAAGAGATCGACGCGCTGTGTGCGCTGCGCTTCCGCGAGGACGAGCTGGACTACCTGCGCGCGATGCGCTTCATCAAGCCGGATTTCGTCGATTTCCTGGCGCTGTTCCACCTGGACCGCAAGTATCTGCAGTTGCAGGCCTCGACCAGCGTGCCCGGCGAGATCGAGCTGCACATCCGCGGGCCATGGCTGCACACCATCCTGTTCGAGGTGCCGCTGCTGGCGATCGTCAACGAGGTGTGGTTCCGCAATGCCGGCGGTGCCGACCATGCCGAAGGCCTGCGCCGCCTGCAGGCCAAGATCGCGTTGCTGCGTGACACCCCGGGCTACGACAACTGCGCCATCGCCGACTACGGCACCCGCCGTCGCTATTCGCGCGCCTGGCACGGCGAATTGCTGCCGGTGCTGCAGCAGACCCTGGGCAAGCAGTTCGTCGGCACCAGCAACGTGTACTTCGCCCGCCGCGACGGCCTGACCCCGCTGGGCACGATGGCGCACGAGTACCTGCAGGCGTTCCAGGCGCTGGGGCCGCGGCTGCGCGATTCGCAGGCGGCGGCGCTGGAATCGTGGGCGCGCGAGTACCGCGGCGATCTCGGCATCGCGCTGTCGGACGTGGTCGGCCTGGATGCGTTCCTGCGCGATTTCGATCTGTACTTCTGCAAGCTGTTCGACGGCATGCGCCACGATTCCGGCGATCCGTTCGAGTGGGGCGAGCGGGTGCTGGCGCATCTGCAGCGGCACCGGGTGGATCCGCGCAGCAAGATCCTGGTGTTCAGCGACGGCCTGGACATCGACAAGGTGATGCGGCTGTACGCGCATTTCCGCGACCGCTGCATGCTGGCGTTCGGCGTCGGCACGCACCTGACCAACGATCTGGGCCTGGTGCCGCTGCAGATCGTGATCAAGATGGTCCGCTGCAACGGCCAGCCGGTGGCCAAGCTCAGCGACTCGCCCGGCAAGACCCTGTGCGACGACCCCGCCTATCTGGCTTACCTGCGGCAGGTGTTCCAGGTGCCGGCCGAGGAGCAGCCCTGAGCCGGGAATGGCCGGCCCGAGCGCGCCGACCGCTGACGGCCGGGCAGGGGTCGCATTTCGCTCTGCGAGGGCTTTGCTGTGAAGAAAGAGTGAGATACACTGCGCATCAAAGTGAGAACTGTGTCGCAATAGTGACGGCCGCCAGCGGCCGGCCCGAGGCGCCATAGCCGCTACGCCGTTGTCGTTCCGTCCCTGGCCAGAGACTTCCTCGATGAGCGTTCACGCGTTGCAGACCCATTACCGCACCCACGCCTGTTCCCGGCAGTGGCGCGGTTTTCTGCGTGCGCTGGCCGAGGAATTCGCCGCGGAGCTGGGCGCCGAGGACCTGGCCCTGCTGATGGCGCGCATCGGCCGCCGCTTCGCGGTCGAGCACCCGGTCGGCGCCTGCAGCACCCTGCAGGAACTGGAGGACGCGGCCAACCGCGTCTGGGACCGGCTGGAATGGGGCTACGCGCGCTTCGAGGAGCACGCCGACCGCGTCGAGTTGCTGCACGCCGGCTCGCCGCTGCACATCGGCCTGGCCGGGCAGGCCAGCGGCGCCGACGGCTTCCTGGAGGGGGTGTATCAGGCATGGTTCGTGCAGGTGGGGATGTCGTCCGGCCTGGGCGTGCGTGCGTTGTCGTCCGGGAACGAAGACCTGCGGCGTTTCGTGCTGGCCAGGGCCGGCTGAGCGCGGCGGTAGCGACCGATTATTTTCAGATCGTCATGAGGGGCGTCATGTCCAAGAAGTCCAAGCAGACGGGTGCCGAAACCGGCGACGATGTCTCCAGCCTGTTCGCCAAGCTCGGCAGCAGCGGTGCCACCGCCTACCAGGATTTCTCCGCCGACCGGCTCAGCGCCGCGGAACCGGCCGCCGCGCCGCCAGCGGCGCCTGCCGCGCCGGCGCCGGTGTTGTCGGTGGTACGCGCCGCGATCGAGCCCAGGCCGGCCGCACCGGTGCCTGCCGCGCCGTTGCCGATGGCACCTGCCGCAGCGGCGGCGGCTGCGCCGGCTGCCGGCACGGCCGCCGCGACCGGCACGCCGTTGCAGCAGTTGTTCCAGCGCCTGCTCGAGGTCGGCCGCGAGGCCACCGTGCCGGCGCCGGGCGGGCCGCTCAAGCGTTTCTTGAATCGTTGATGTCACGCGGCGCCTGCGGGCGCCGCACCTGTTTGCCGTCGCCGCGCGGTGGGGAAGACCGCGCGCCGACCTCCTCCCCTTGTTAGGAATCGCCGATGAGCGCTGCCTCCGCGTCGCGTGCCGCGCGCCCGCTGCATGTCCTGGCCAATTGGTCGCTGTGGCTGCTGGGCGCCGTGTTGCTGGTCTTCGTCGTCGCCATCCCGATGGATGTGCCGCAGCAACTGCTGTTCTCGCTGGTGGTCTTCGCCGCGGCCATGCTGCTGCGGCGCAGCGGCAGCCGTTTGGCGATCCTGGTGATGATGGCGCTGTCGCTGGCGGTGTCCTCGCGCTACATCTGGTGGCGCCTGACCCAGACCGTGGGCATGAGCAGCCCGGTCGACCTGAGCCTGGGCCTTGGCCTGCTGCTGGCCGAACTGTACGCGTTCGTGATCCTGGCGCTGGGTTACTTCCAGGTGCTGTGGCCGCTCAACCGGCGGCCGCTGCCGCTGCCGGCCGACCAGCAGCAATGGCCCAGCGTCGATCTGTTCATTCCCACCTACAACGAACCGCTGTCGGTGGTGCGCTCGACCATCCTCGCCGCCAGCGTGATGGACTGGCCGGCCGACAAGCTCAACATCTACCTGCTCGACGACGGCCGCCGCGAGGAGTTCCGCGCGTTCTGCGCGCAGGTCGGCATCCACTACGTCACCCGCACCAACAACTTCCACGCCAAGGCCGGCAACATCAACGCCGCGCTGAAGAAGTCCAGCGGCGAGTACGTGGCGATCTTCGACTGCGACCACATCCCCACGCGCTCGTTCCTGCAGGTGGCGATGGGCTGGTTCCTGCGCGACGCCAAGCTGGCGGTGGTGCAGATGCCGCACTACTTCTTCTCGGCCGACCCGTTCGAGCGCAATCTCGGCAACCACGGCAAGGTGCCCAACGAGGGCGAGCTGTTCTACGGCCTGCTGCAGGACGGCAACGACCAGTGGGACGCCACCTTCTTCTGCGGTTCGTGCACGGTGATCAAGCGCAAGCCGCTGGAGGAAGTGGGCGGGGTGGCGGTGGAGACCGTCACCGAGGATGCGCACACTGCGCTGAAGCTGCACCGCCGCGGCTACCGCAGCGCCTACATCGCGGTGCCGCAGGCCGCCGGCCTGGCCACCGAGAGCCTGTCCGGCCACGTCGCCCAGCGCATCCGCTGGGCGCGCGGCATGGCGCAGATCGCGCGGCTGGACAACCCGCTGCTGGGCAAGGGCCTGCGCCTGTCGCAGCGGCTGTGCTACGCCAACGCGATGCTGCACTTCTTCTACGGGCTGCCGCGCATCGTCTACCTCACCGCGCCGCTGGCCTTCCTGTTCTTCGGCGCGCACGTGATCCACGCCTCGGCGCTGATGATCCTGGCGTATGCGCTGCCGCACATCCTGCAGGCCAACCTGACCAACCTGCGCACCCAGGGCAAGTTCCGCCACCTGCTGTGGAACGAGGTCTACGAGACCACCCTGGCCTGGTACATCCTGCGCCCGACGCTGGTGGCGCTGTTCAATCCCAAGCTCGGCAAGTTCAACGTCACCCCCAAGGGCGGCCTGGTGCCGCGCAGCTATTTCGACGGGCAGATCGCCAAGCCGTATCTGTTCCTGCTGGTGCTCAACCTGGCCGGCCTGGCCGCCGGGGTGATGCGCCTGCTCAGCGTGCAGGCCGGCGGCGAGGCGCAGACGATCTGGTTCAACCTGGCCTGGACCGCCTACAACGTGCTGTTGCTCGGCGCTACCATCGCCACCGCCAGCGAGATGCGCCAGGTGCGCCGCTCGCACCGCGTGCCGCTGGACATCCCGGCCACCCTGCACCTCGCCGATGGCCGCGAACTGGCCTGCCGCACGGTCAACTTCTCCACCGGCGGCATGGCGCTGCGCCTGCTCGCGCCGGTGCCGGTGGAGCCGGACCTGCCGGTGGAGATCGCGCTGCCGCAGCGCGGCAGTTCCAAGCGCCTGCCGGCGATGGTGCGCCACGACCGCGACGGCGAAATCAGCATCCAGTTCCGGCCGATGTCGATCGAGCAGGAACGCTGGCTGGTGGCCTGCACCTTCGCCCGCGCCGACATCTGGGTGTCGCAGTGGGGCCGCCACGACCGCGACCGCTTCTGGGTGTCGCTGGGACGCGTGTTCGCGGCCAGCATGCGCGGCTTCAAGCGCCTCGGCCAGCACGTCGCCAGCAGCGCGCGCAGCGGCTGGCGCGGCCGCACCGCCGGCGAGGAGGCTGCGCCGTGAGTCGCCGTTGCGTCGTGTCGCGTTCCTTCCTCTCTCTCACTTCCCTCCGGTTGCCGTCGATGCGTCTACCCGCCCTGGCTGCGTGCTGTCTCACGGTCCTCTCCGGCCTCGCCCTGGCCCAGGAGCCGACCCTTCCCGCCACCGCACCGGCGCCCGCCGCCGCCGCTGCGACCGCCATGCCGCAGCCGTCTCCGGCCGAACGCGAGCGCTCGGCCACGCTCAAGCAGCTCGGCGTGGACTACGAGATGACCCTGCGCGGCATCCAGGGCAGTGCCGGCATCGCCTTCAGCACCCGCACCGACGAAGTGGTGCAGGCGGCGAACCTGCACCTGGTCTACAGCTACTCGCCGGCGCTGCTGCCGGACCTGTCGCACCTGAAGGTCAGCGTCAACGGCGTCACCGTGGCGACCCTGCCGGTCAGCCGCGAGAACGCCGGCAGGCTGCAGCAGAGCGACGTGCCGATCGATCCGCGCCTGATCAGCGACTACAACCGGCTCAACCTGCAGTTGATCGGCCACTACACCCGCGACTGCGAGGATCCGGACCACACCAGCCTGTGGGCCAACATCGATCCGGCCACGCGGCTGTCGCTGACCGCCACCCCGCTGGTGCTGCGCAACGACCTGGCGCTGCTGCCGGTGCCGTTCTACGACAAGCGCGACACGCGCCGACTGGAACTGCCGTTCGTGTTCCCGCAGCGGCCGGACCTGGCCACGCTGCGCAGCGCCGGCATCGTCGCCTCCTGGTTCGGCGCGCAGGCCGGCTACCGCGGCGCCGCGTTCGGCGTGGCCATCGGCGACGTGCCGGCCACCGGCAACGCGGTGCTGTTCGCCACCGTCGCGACCCTGCCGGCGGAGCTGGCGGCGACCCAGGCCGGCCTGAGCGAGATCGCCGGCCCGACCCTGGCGATGATCGCCAATCCGCGCGATGCCACCGGCAAGCTGCTGCTGGTGCTGGGCCGCGACGACAACGACCTGCAGCAGGCCGCCACTGCGCTGAGCCTTGGTACGCCGCTCAACGGCCCGGTGGCGCGCATCGGCGAACTCAAGCAGGCGCAGCCGCGCAAGCCCTACGACGCGCCGAACTGGATCTCCAGCGATCAGCCGGTGCGCTTCGGCGACCTGGTGGCGCAGACCTCGCAACTGAACGTCAGCGGCTACCACCCCGACCTGATCCGGGTCGGCCTGCAGCTGCCGCCGGACCTGTTCGTGTGGCAGCGCGACGGCATCCCGGTCAACCTGCGCTACCGCTACACGGTGCCGGAAACGCAGAACAAGTCCGCGCTCAACGTCAGCATCAACGATGCCTTCGTCACCACGCTGCCGCTGACCGGCCACGCCTACGCCGAGTCGCTGCCGCTGCGCTGGTGGCACGAACTCTCGCCCAAGGGCGCGATGCCGGTGGAGCAGAAACTGCTGCTGCCGACCGGGCCGTTCTCGGCCAACAGCCAGCTGCGCTTCCATTTCTTCTTCGACCGCCCGCAGGCGCAGGCGTGCAAGAACACCTTCCCCGACGTGTCCGGCGCGATCGATGCCGACTCCAGCGTGGACCTGCGCTCGTTCCATCACTACATGGCGATGCCGAACCTGGCCGCGTTCGGCAATGCCGGCTTCCCGTTCACGCGCCTGGCCGACCTGTCCGAGTCCACCGTGGTGGTGCCGGACGAGATCGGCGACCAGGACATGGCCAACCTGCTGACCCTGCTCGGCCGGCTCGGCGCGTCCACCGGCTACCCGGCGCTGCGGGTGACCCTGATCCATGCCGCCGAGGTCGACCAGCACGCCGACAGCGACCTGCTGGTGTTCGGCAGCCTGCGCTCGCAGCCGCTGTTCCAGCGCTGGAGCGCGGCGCTGCCGATCGGCGACGGCGCCAGCGGCCGGCGCTTCTCGATGAGCGATTGGGTGCTCGACAAGCTGCCCGGTTTCCTCTCGTTCGACGCGCGCCGCACCGATCTGCCGACCACCGCCGAGGTGGCGGTGAAGCCGGCGCCCGGCGACGTGGTGCTGATGGGCTTCCAGTCGCCGCTGAAGGCCGGGCGCAGCGTGGTCGCGCTGCTGGCCGAGGACCCGGCCAGCGTCGAGGACTTCTTCGACGCCTGGCTGGAGCCGGCCACGCTGAAGGACTTCCAGGGCAGCGTGGTGCTGCTGCAGAAGGGCAAGGTGCGCAGCCTCGCCGGCAACCAGACCTACTACGTCGGCCACCTGCCGCTGCCGACCTGGGCGCGCTGGTACTTCTCGCAGCATCCGCTGCTGCTCGGCTTGGCGGTGGTGGTGCTGAGCGTGCTGCTGGCGCTGGCCGCGCGCGTGGTGCTGCGCCGGCATTCGGCGGCGCGATTGCAGGAAGGGCAGTGAACGCACACACCGGCCAACGCCGGCGCCTGCTCGGCGGCCTGCTTGCCGCCGCCGGTGCGGCGACGCTGCTGCCGCCGGCGCGCGCTGCGCTGGCGGTGGCGCCGGCCTGCGCGCCGTGGCGCGAGTGGACCGCATTCGTCGC
Organism: Xanthomonas sp. D-109; assembly: GCF_017746095.1. Taxonomy (NCBI): domain Bacteria; kingdom Pseudomonadati; phylum Pseudomonadota; class Gammaproteobacteria; order Lysobacterales; family Lysobacteraceae; genus Xanthomonas; species Xanthomonas sp. D-109. The sequence goes on along the minus strand of NZ_JAGHWV010000014.1, from coordinate 3,687 downwards.
CAAGCACCTCGATGCCAGCGGGCGGGTGATCGATTTCCAGCACGCCGACCAGCGCAGCACCTCCGAAGGCCAGTCTTACGCGCTGTTCTTCGCGCTGGTGGCCAACGACCAGGTGCTGTTCGAGCGCGTGCTCGGCTGGACCCGGCACAACCTGTGCGGCGGCCGCCCGCAGCAGGTGCTGCCGGCCTGGCTGTGGGGCCGCGCCAGCGACGGCAGTTGGCGCGTGCTCGACGGCAACAGCGCCAGCGACGCCGACCTGTGGATCGCCTACGTGCTGCTCGAGGCCGGGCGCCTGTGGCAGCGGCCCGGCTACACCCAGGCCGGCCTGCAGATGCTGGCGCTGGTGCGGCGCACCGAGCTGGCCGAGCTGCCCGGGTTCGGCAGCATGCTGCTGCCGGCGGCCAAGGGCTTCGTCCAGCCGCAGCGCTGGACGCTCAATCCCAGCTACCTGCCGCTGCAGTTGCTGCGGCGCTTCGCCGCGGTCGATCCGAAAGGGCCATGGGCCGGGCTGGCCACGCGCAGCGCGCGGATGCTGCGCGACAGTGCGCCGGTCGGGTTCGCACCGGACTGGATCGCCTGGGACGGCCGCGCCTTCGGCGTCGATCCGGACAAGGGCGCGCTGGGCAGCTACGACGCGATCCGCGTGTACCTGTGGGCCGGCATGCTCGATGCCGCCGATCCGCTGCGCAAGTCGCTGCTCGACGACCTGTCCGGCCCGCTGCAGCAACTGCGCGCGCAGGGCCGCCTCGACGAGAAGATCGATACCCGCCAGGGCGTCGGCAGCGGCCAGGCGCCGCCCGGCTTCGCCGCGGCCCTGCTGCCGTACCTGAGCGCGCTGCGCGAACCGGCGCTGCTCAAGGCCCAGGCGCAACGCATTCCCGCGCCCGGCGACACCGCCGCGGCCCGGCTTCCCTACTACGACCGGGTGCTGATCCTGTTCGGACGCGCCTGGCTCGACAACCGCTACCGCTTTTCCGCAGACGGCGCGCTGCAGCCCGCCTGGAGAACCCAATGCTCCGCATGAACCTCAAGCCCCTGTACCTGGCCGGCATGATCGACCTGTGCCTGCTCGCCGGCAGCGCGCAGGCGCAGAACGCCGGCGCCACCCAGCAACTGGTCAGCCAGGGCAACTACTGGCACGACCAGGGCCGCGACGATCTCGCCGCCGACGCCTGGCGCAAGTTGCTGCAGGTCGATCCGAACCAGCCCGACGCGCTGCTGGGCCTGGCCCAGATCGACCTGGCGCAGGGCCGCCAGACCGATGCGCGCAAGCGCCTGGCGCAACTGCAGAAGGCGCATCCGCAGGCGCCGCAGACCCAGCGCCTGGCGATGTCGATCGGCGGCACCGGCGACAACGCCGACCTGCGCAACGCACGCCGCGCCGCTGCCGCCGGCCGTTACGTGGACGCGGTGCGCGCCTACCAGGCATTGTTCGACGGCAAGGGCCCGCCGGACTCGCTGGCGCTGGAGTACTACCAGGCGCTGGCCGGCACCCCGCAAGGCTGGGACGGCGCCCGCGACGGCCTGCGCCGCCTGGCCGCCGCGCAGCCGGACAACACCGCCGCGGCGCTGGCGCTGGCGCAGGTGCAGACCTACCGCGAACCGTCGCGGCGCGAGGGCATCGCCCAGCTCGCCGCGCTGAGCAAGCGCACCGATGTCGCCGGCCCGGCCCGCGCCGCCTGGCGCCAGGCCCTGCTGTGGCTCAACGCCGGCCTCGCCGATGCGCCGCTGTACCAGGCGTTCCTGGCCGCCAATCCGAACGATGCCGAGGTGGCCAAGAAGGCCGCGCAACTGCAGGAGCGCCGCGCGCAGGGCGGCGGCGATCCGGCCGGCGAACAGCTGGGCGAGGGCTTCAAGGCGCTCAACGCCGGCAACCTGGCCCTGGCCGAGCAGCGCTTCGCGCAGGTGCTGCGCGCGCGTCCGCGCGATGCCGAGGCGCTCGGCGGGCTGGGTTCGGTGCGGCTGCGCCAGCAGCGTTTCGGCGAAGCGCAGGAACTGCTGCGCCCGGCCGCGGCCGCGGCCGCCAACGGCAAGTGGCGCAGCGCGCTGGACAGCGCGCGCTACTGGCTGCAGCTGCAGCAGGCGCAGGCCGCGCGCGCCCGCGGCGACAACGACGCCGCGCTGCGCCTGGTCCAGCAGGCGCTCAAGCTCAAGCCCGAGGAGGCCGCCGGCTACGCGCTGCTGGGCGATCTGCAGTCGGCCAGCGATGCCGCCGCCGCCGAAAAGAGCTACCGCGAGGCGCTGCGCCTGCACGCCGACGATGCCGGCGCGCTGCAGGGCCTGATCGCCCTGTACAGCCGCCAGGGCCGCGCCAACGAGGCCAGTGCGCTGTTCGCCAGGCTCAGTCCGGCGCAGCGCCAGCAGGCCGGCGGCGAGTCGGCATTGAACGCCAACCTGCAGCGCGCCCGCGCGCAGCAGGCGCTGGAGGCCGGCGACACCGTCACCGCGCAGAGCGAGCTGGAGAAGGCGATGGTCGACAACCCGGGCGACCCGTGGGTGCGGCTGGACCTGGCGCGGCTGTACCAGCAGGCCGGGCGTCCGGACCAGGCGCGCAGCGTCATGGACGGCCTGCTCGCGGTGCATGGCGACATGCCCGAGGCGCTGTACGCCAATGCGCTGCTGGCGCAGGAACGCGGCGACTGGGCCGGTGCCTACGCCAGCCTGGAGCGCATCCCGGCCAGTGCGCGCACCGCCGAGATGAGCGCGCTGCGCAACACCGCCTGGGTGGAACAGCAGGCGGCCCAGGCGCGCCTGCTGCAACAGCAGGGCCGCGGCGGCGAAGCGCAGTTGCTGCTCGGCCGC
>NZ_JAGHWV010000014.1:574-834 GCF_017746095.1 Xanthomonas sp. D-109 | reverse complement strand
TCAGCGCGCGCTGACCCTGGCGCAGCGCCTGGTCGCGCAGAACCCCTCCACCGAGGCGCGCCTGCAGTACGCCGGCGTGCTGCTGCGCGCGCACCAGGACGCCGAACTGGCCGCCACCCTGCGCCAGTTGCGCGACAGCGAGATGAGCGCCGAACAGCAGCGCCGCTACCAGGCGCTGCGCAGCGGCTACGTGCTGCGCCAGGTCGATGCGCTGCGCGAACTCGGCAACCTCGAAGCCGCCTACGACGCGCTGGCGCCGC
>NZ_JAGHWV010000014.1:241-518 GCF_017746095.1 Xanthomonas sp. D-109 | reverse complement strand
CTGGCGCGGCTGTACGCCGCCGCCGGCGATCAGCGCCAGGCGCTGGTGCTGTACCAGCAGCAACTGCAGCAGTCGCCCAACGACCTGGACACGCTGATCGCCGCGGCCAACACCGCCGCCGCAGGTGCTCGGCGCTGCCGGGCGCGTGTACCGCAGCGCCGGCAAGAACCGCAAGGCCGAGAGCTATTTCCGCGCCGCGCTGGCGGCGCAGGCGCGCCAATCCGGCCAGTACGACAACGGCCTGCCGGCCGCCAACGGCCCGGCGTCCTACGCCGCC
>NZ_JAGHWV010000014.1:0-178 GCF_017746095.1 Xanthomonas sp. D-109 | reverse complement strand
CCGCCGCCGGGCGCCCGCTCAATCCCTTCGCCGGCATGAACGGACGCATGCCGCGCAGCGCCGCGGTGGTGTCCGACAGCCTCGGCGGCGGCGTGCCGGCCCCGGCCTACGCGGCGTCCGCGCTGCCGGCGTCCGCGCCGACGATGAGCGCCGGCGACGACCTGCCGCCGCCGGCCAG
>NZ_JAGHWV010000013.1:0-131453 GCF_017746095.1 Xanthomonas sp. D-109 | reverse complement strand
CGGCTGCTGCGCCGGCCGCCGCCGAACCCGCTGCCGCGCCCGCCGACGCCCAGGCGCCGGCGGCGCCGCCGCAGGCGCGGCTGTCGCGTCCTCGTTCCGACTCGCACCTGATCGTGCAAGCCGCCTGATCTCCAGCATTCCTTTTCTGAGGTAGCCGCCATGGCCCATTCGGCAGTCGATCACCACGACGAGCACGGGCATCAGCAGAGCTTCGTCGAGCGTTGGTTCTTCTCGACCAATCACAAGGACATCGGCACGCTGTACCTGCTCTTCAGCTTCACCATGTTCATCGTCGGTGCGGCGATGAGCGTGATGATCCGCCTCGAGCTCGCGCAGCCGGGCCTGCAATACATCAAGCCCGAGCAGTTCAACCAGATGACCACCGTGCATGCGCTGGTGATGATCTTCGGCGGGGTGATGCCGGCCTTCGTCGGCTTGGCCAACTGGATGATCCCGTTGCAGATCGGCGCGCCGGACATGGCGCTGCCGCGCATGAACAACTGGTCGTTCTGGCTGCTGCCGGTAGCCTTCACCCTGCTGCTGCTGACCTTCTTCCTGCCGGGCGGTGCGCCGGCCGGTGGCTGGACCATGTATCCGCCGCTGATGCTGCAGGGCGGCTACAACGTCGCCTTCTCGGTGTTCGCCATCCACGTCGCCGGCATCAGCTCGATCATGGGCGCGATCAACATCATCGCCACCGTGCTCAACATGCGCGCGCCGGGCATCGACCTGCTGAAGATGCCGATCTTCTGCTGGGCCTGGCTGATCACCGCGTTCCTGCTGATCGCGGTGATGCCGGTGCTGGCCGGCGCGGTGACCATGCTGCTGACCGACAAGTTCTTCGGCACCTCGTTCTTCAACGCCGCCGGCGGCGGCGACCCGGTGATGTACCAGCACATCTTCTGGTTCTTCGGGCACCCCGAGGTCTACATCATGATCCTGCCGGCGTTCGGCGTGATCAGCGAAATCATCCCGACCTTCAGCCGCAAGCCGCTGTTCGGCTACCAGGCGATGGTCTACGCGATCGCGGCGATCGCGTTCCTGAGCTTCATCGTCTGGGCGCACCACATGTTCACCGTGGGCATGCCGCTGGGCGGCGAGATCTACTTCATGTTCGCCACCATGCTGATCTCCATCCCCACCGGGGTGAAGGTGTTCAACTGGGTCAGCACCATGTGGCAGGGCTCGATGACCTTCGAGTCGCCGATGCTGTGGTCCATCGCCTTCGTCATCCTGTTCACCATCGGCGGTTTTTCCGGGCTGATGCTGGCGATCGTGCCGGCCGACTTCCAGTACCACGACACCTATTTCGTGGTCGCGCACTTCCACTACGTGCTGGTTACCGGAGCGGTGTTCGCGCTGATCGCGGCGGTGTACTACTGGTGGCCGAAGTGGACCGGGCGCATGTACAACGAGACCTGGGCCAAGTTCCACTTCTGGTGGACGATGCTGTTCGTCAACCTGCTGTTCTTCCCGCAGCACTTCCTCGGCCTGGCCGGCATGCCGCGGCGCATCCCCGACTACAACGTGGTGTTCGCCGACTGGAACCTGGTCAGCTCGATCGGTGCGTTCGGCATGTTCGTCACCCCGTTCCTGATGGCCGGCATCCTGCTGGCGTCGCTGCGCAACGGCGCGCGCGCAGAAGCGCGCTCGTGGGAAGGCGCGCGCGGCCTGGAGTGGACGGTGCCGTCGCCGGCGCCGGCGCACACCTTCACCCTGCCGCCGGTGATCAAGCCCGGCGACCTGGCCCACGACGACATCAGCCACTGATGACCGCGCAACCGCCGCTCGACGACCTGGTTCTGCGCCGCAAGCGTGCGGCGCGCACCGCGCTGGTGGTCGGTGCGGTGGCGCTGGCGATCTACGTCGGCTTCATCCTCTCGGGGGTGTTGGGCCGATGAACGCGCCAGCGCCGCGGGTGCACAGCAGCGCCGGGCTGTTCAAGCTGGTCGGCGTGGCGCTGGCGGTGTTTTTGCTGACGTTCTCGCTGGTGCCGCTGTACCGCATCGCCTGCGAGAAGGTGTTCGGCGTGCGCCTGGAACGCGGCCCCGGCGAAGGACCGCAGGCCGGCAAACCGCTGGCGGGCAAGCGCACGGTCACGGTGCAGTTCGATGGTGGGGTGAATTCCAAGCTGCCGTGGTCGTTCCATCCCGAGCAACTGACCATGCAGGTGGTGCCGGGCGAGCTCAACGAGGCGCTGTACTACGCGCACAACGACGGCGCGCATGCCATCGTCGGCAGTGCGGTGCCGTCGGTGGCGCCGGCACGCGCCTCCGGCTACTTCACCAAGACCGAGTGCTTCTGCTTCACCGCGCAGACCCTGCAGGCCGGCGAGAAACGCGACATGCCGGTGCGCTTCATCGTCGATCCCAACCTGCCCAGCGACATCAGCACCATCACCCTGTCCTACACCTTCTACAAGAACGATGCGCTGAGCGCGGAACTGGGATCGCCGAAACTGGCCGGTTCCGCGCGCGCGGCTCCCTGACCCGACCGGAATGCCTGCCATGGCCCAGCCCAGCACCGACGCCACCGCCAATGCCTACTACGTGCCCAGCCAGAGCCGCTGGCCGTTCATCGGCTCGATCGCGATGTTCGTGACCATGATCGGCGTGGCCAGTTGGCTCAACGACGCGTCCTGGGGCAAGTGGACCTTCTTCACCGGCATCGCGATGCTGGTGGCGACGCTGTTCATGTGGTTCGGCGACGTGATCCGCGAATCGATCGCCGGGCACTACAACCGCCAGGTCGACGTGTCGTTCCGCATGGGCATGGTGTGGTTCATCTTCTCCGAGGTGATGTTCTTCGGCGCCTTCTTCGGCGCGCTGTTCTACACCCGCACCTTCATCCTGCCGTGGCTGGGCGGCGAGGGCGACGGGGTGATGACCAACGCGCTGCTGTGGGACGGCTACTCCGCCGCCTGGCCGACCAACGGCCCGGGCGGCATCGGCGGCCAGTTCCAGACCATCCCGGCCTGGGGCCTGCCGCTGATCAACACGCTGATCCTGCTCAGCTCCGGCGTGACCCTGACCATCGCCCACCACGCGCTCAAGGCCGGCCAGCGCACCCGGCTGATGGTGTTCCAGGCGCTGACCGTGGCGCTGGGCTGCACCTTCCTGTACTTCCAGGCCGAGGAGTACATGCATGCCTACAAGGAGCTCAACCTGACCCTGGGCTCGGGCATCTACGGCTCCACGTTCTTCATGCTCACCGGCTTCCACGGCGCGCACGTGCTGCTGGGCACGATCATGCTGCTGGTGATGCTGCTGCGGATCAGCCGCGGCCACTTCAGCCGCGACAACCACTTCGCCTTCGAAGCGGCGGCGTGGTACTGGCACTTCGTCGACGTGGTGTGGCTGGCGCTGTTCCTGTTCGTCTACGTGCTTTGACTGCCGGGAATAGGGAATCGGGAATGGGGAATCGCAATAGCGGCTTTCGCTTGCGCTCCCGCTTTGCCGATTCTCTTTTCCCGATTCTCCGTTCCCGGCTTCTCAGCGCCCGAGCCCATGAGGCTTGATCACTCCGGTATAGATGCCCAGGATCACCAGCAGGATCAGGCACACCGATAGGCCGATGCGCCAGGTCAACGCGTTCACCGTGCGCTTGCTCTGGCCGCGGTCCACCAACAGGTAGTACAGGCCGGCGCCCAGGTTCCACAGGATGAGCAGCAGGAACGCGACGATCAGCAAGGTCTTCAGCGAGTCGTTCATGGGCGTCTCGGCGCATGGTGTGTCCGCATTATGACCCTCGTCGCTGCCTCGCGCGTGGGCGCGCGCCGACGCATGCCGCTGTGGCTGGGCTGGAGCGTCGCGCTGGCGGTGGCGCTGTGCTTTTGCATGCTCGGCCGCTGGCAACTGCAACGCATGCACGAGAAGCAGGCGCTGTTGGCGCAGGCGGCGCATGTGCGCGATCGTCCGCAGACGCTGGCCGATGCGCTGCGTGCGACGCCGCCGGGACAACTGCGCTGGGTGCATGGCGCTGGCCGCTTCCTGCCCGGGCAGATCCTGCTCGACAACCAGCTGCGACAGGGCCGCAGCGGGGTGAAGGTGTACCAGCCGTTCCTGGCCGACGGCGCGGCGGCGCCGCTGCTGGTGGAACTGGGCTGGTTGCCGCTGCCGGCCGACCGCGCGCTGCCGGAGCCGGCACCGTTGCAGGGCCGCTACACGCTGGTCGGCCTGCTCGGGCCGCCACCGTCGCATGGATTGACCCTGGGCCCGGCGCTGGTCGCGGCGCCGTCGCCGCAGCGCTGGCTGGCGATGCGCATCGAGCCGGGAGCGATCGGCGAGGCACTCGGCCGCCGCGACATTTTGTCGCAGGTGTTGCGCCTGGATCCGGCCCTGCCGCTGGGCTATCCGCGCGACCTGGACCTGCTGCCGAACACGCTGCCGCCCGAGCGCCACTTGGGTTACGCGGTGCAATGGTTCGGCCTGGCGCTGGCGGTGCTGGTCACCGCGGCGCTGCTTAGCTGGCGCGTACGCAGGGGACGGGGCGGGCGCTGAGCGCGCGCGCATGAGAAAATCCCCGGCATGAATGCTCCCACCCCGGCCCCGCGCCCGGCGGCCGCACGCGGCCGTTGGCCGCTGATCGTGTTGTTCGTCCTGTTCTTCGGCTCGATGCTGGTCGCCGGCGCGTTGCGCTTTTCCGGCTGGCAACCGGCCGCCAGCCGCAACCACGGCGAACTGCTGCAGCCGCCGGCCGACCTGCGTGCGCTGCAGCCGCGGCTGGCCGACGGTGGCGTCTACGCCTGGGAGCCGCAGCGGCGGCTGTGGCGCATCGCGCTGGCGCCGCCGGCCGACTGCGGCAGTGCCTGCGAGGCGCTGGCGCGCGACCTGGACAAGGTCTGGCAACTGTTCGGCCACGACGCCGACCACGTGCAGATCCTCTGGATCGGCACGCCGCCGGCCGCCGCGCGGGCCTTGCCGGAGGTGCAGGCGCTGCGCGCGGACCCGGCGCTGCTGGCGGCGTTGCCGCGGGTGCGCGATGCGGCCGGGGTGCCGGTCTACGTCATCGATCCGAACGGTTTCGTGGTGCTGCGCTATGCCCCCGGGTTCGACCCGGCCGGGCTGCGCGCGGACCTGGCGAAGCTGCTGAAACTCCTGTGAGCCGCTCCCTATGACCCTGTTCGCGCGCCCGGCGCTGTTCCGGCATTTCCACCGCATGGCCTGGCTGGCGGCGCTGTTCACCGCCAGCACCATCATGTTCGGCTCGTTCGTGCGCCTGTCCGATGCCGGCATGAGCTGCCCGGACTGGCCGACCTGCTACGGGCGCATCACCTGGCCGCAGACCAGCGCCGAAGCCGATACCCACGCCGCCAGCAAGATCCGGCCGCTGGAGACGCACAAGGCCTGGCGCGAGCAGATCCACCGCTTCCTGGCCGGCGCGCTGGGCGTGGAGGTGCTGGTGCTGTCGCTGCTGGCGGCGCGGCGGCGCCGGCTCGGCATCGCCCAGATCGTGACGGCGGCGGCGCTGGTGGCGCTGTCGATCCCGCTGTACATGTCCGGCTGGCCGGGGCTGGCGATGCTGGTGGCGGTCGGCGGCGAGGCGATCCTTCTGCTGGCGGCGCTGCGCTGGTCCAACGACGACCTGGCCCGCGCGGCGGTGCTGACGCTGTCGGTGGTGATCTTCCAGGCCCTGCTGGGCATGTGGACGGTGACCCTGCTGCTCAAGCCGATCGTGGTGATGGGGCACCTGCTGGGCGGCCTGCTGATGTTCTCGCTGCTGGTGTGGATGGCCTGGCGCGCCACCCACCTGCCGATCACCCTGGCCGATGCGCCGCGCCTGAAGTGGCTGCTGCGCCTGGGCGTGGCGGTGCTGGTGCTGCAGATCGCGCTGGGCGGCTGGGTCAGCGCCAACTACGCGGCGCTGGCCTGCGGCGGCGGCAGCTGGTCGGCCGACAACTTCCCGCGCTGCGTCAGCCAGTGGTGGCCGCCGCACGATTTCCGCGAGGGATTCACTCTCTGGCGCGGCATCGGCGTGGATTACGAAGGCGGTGTGCTCGACGGCGCGGCGCGCATCGCCATCCAGATGGCGCACCGGATGATGGCGATGGTGGTGGCGGCCTACCTGCTGTGGCTGAGCTGGCGGCTGAGCCGCACGCCGGGCATGCGCGGCTGGGCGGTGGCGCTCGCGCTGCTGCTGGTCGCGCAGGTGTGCCTGGGCATCCTCAACGTCAAGCTGGCGCTGCCGTTGCCGGTGGCGGTGCTGCACAACGCCGGCGCGGTGGCGCTGCTGTTCGTGCTGGTGTCGTTGCTGGCGCGCTTGCGGGCGCCGCAATGAGCGCGCACCGCGTCCACTGGCGCGACTACTGGGACCTGACCAAGCCCAAGGTGGTGGCGCTGATCGTGTTCACCGCCCTGGTCGGCATGTGCCTGGCGATCCCGGGGCTGCCGACCTGGGCGCAGGTGCGCACCGGGCTGCTGGGCTTCTTCGGCATCTGGCTGGCGGCCTCGGCGGCGGCGGCGATCAACCAGTTGCTGGACGCGCGCATCGACGCGCAGATGGCACGCACCTCCTGGCGCCCGCTGGTGGTGGGCAAGGTGCTGCCGTGGCAGGTCCTGCTGTTCGCGTCGCTGCTGACCGCGCTGTCGATGACCGTGCTGGTGGTGTGGGTCAACTGGATCACCGCGGTGCTGACCTTCGCCTCGCTGATCGGCTATGCGGTGATCTACACGGTGTTCCTCAAGCGCACCACGCCGCAGAACATCGTCATCGGCGGCCTGGCCGGCGCGGCGCCGCCGCTGCTGGGCTGGGCCGCGATCACCGGCATGCAGGGCCAGTGGGACTGGGCCTATGCCTCGCTGCTGGTGCTGATCATCTTCGTGTGGACGCCGCCGCACTTCTGGGCGCTGGCGATCTTCCGCCGCGCCGACTACGCCAAGGCCTCGATCCCGATGCTGCCGGTCACCCACGGCGTGGCGCATACCCGCCGGCAGATCCTGGTGTACACGGTGCTGCTGGTGGTGGTGACGCTGCTGCCGGTGGCGGTGGGCATGAGCGGGGTGTTCTACCTCGGCGGCACCCTGGTGCTGGACGCGGTGTTCCTCTGGTACGCCTGGCGCATGCTCGACCCGCCGGACGAGATGTTCTCGATGCGCATGTTCGGCTACTCCATCGTGTACCTGATGGCGCTGTTCGCGTTCTTGCTGATCGACCACTGGATTGCCTGAACAGTTCGTTCATTTTTCCGCTCAAGTGTTGCCGGCCGCGGTCGTTACCGGACGAACGACCAAAATCGGCAAAGCCGCGGAGACATCCATGTGGGGTAAGAGCAAGCAAGACGCGGCGAAGCTGCAGGCACTGACCGAGCGCCTGCGCGAGGCAGAGGCCGAGCGTGACCGCACCCGTGCGCAGGCCGACAGCGCCCTCGCCAATCTGGACGAGATGCGCGTCCGTTTCGACCTGGTCACCAAGGCAACCACCGACGGCCTGTGGGAGATGAGCGTGATCGCCGGCGATCCGATCAACCCCGCCAACGAATTCTGGTGGTCCTCGCAGTTCCGCGCGATGCTGGGTTTCTCCTCCGAGCTGGATTTTCCCAACGTGCTCGACAGCTGGGCCTCGCGCCTGCACCCGGAGGACAAGCAGGCCACGCTGGACGCGTTCGCCGCGCACCTGGGCGACCGCAGCGGCCAGACCCCGTACGACGTGGACTACCGCCTGCAACTGAAGAACGGCCAGTACCGCTGGTTCCGCGCGATCGGCACCACCCAGCGCGATGCCCAGGGCACGCCGCTGCGCGTGGCCGGCGCGCTCACCGACATCACCGAGCGGCGCGAACGCGAGGCATTCCTGGACATCGTGCTGACGCGCTTCGAGCTGGGCCAGCAGATGCTCAACGACGGCCTGTGGGACATGAGCGTGATCGCCGGCGACCCGATCAATCCGTCCAACGAGTTCTGGTGGTCGCCGCAGTTCCGTTCGCTGCTGGGCTTCGCCTCCGAGGCCGAGTTCCCGAACGTGCTCGACAGCTGGTCCTCGCGCCTGCACCCGGAGGACGCGCAGTTCGCGCTCAACGCATTCGCCGCGCACCTCAACGACCGTACCGGCCGCACCGGCTTCGACATTGAATACCGCCTGCAGCTGAAGAACGGCGAGTACCGCTGGTTCCGCGCGCGCGGCCTGACCAAGCGCGCCGCCGACGGCACCCCGCTGCGCGCGGTCGGCGCCCTGCTGGACATCCATGCCGCGCGCCAGCTCGGCGAGGCCGCGCACACCCTGCAGACCGCCGCCGCGGAAATGGTCGATGACAACAGCGACCTGGCCCGGCGCACCGAGCAGCAGGCGGCGGCGCTGGAAGAGGCGGCCAGCTCGATGGAAGAGATCACCGGCACCGTGCAGCGCAACGTCGAACACGTCGGCCATGCCAACCGCCTGGTGGACGGCGCCAGCGACGTCGCCCAGCGCGGCGGCGAGGTGGTGCGCGACGTGGTGCAGACCATGGCCGGCATCGAGAGCGCGTCGCGCAAGATCGCCGACATCATCAGCGTGATCGACGGCATCGCCTTCCAGACCAACATCCTGGCCCTGAACGCGGCGGTGGAAGCCGCGCGTGCCGGCGAGCAGGGCCGCGGCTTCGCCGTGGTCGCCACCGAAGTGCGCAGCCTGGCCCAGCGCTGCGCCGACGCGGCCAAGGAAGTGCGTGGCCTGATCGCCGGTTCCAGCGAGCAGGTCGATCGCGGCTCGGCGCTGGTCGCGCGCGCCGGCGCCACCATGGAAGAACTGCTCGGCTCGGTGCGCGAAGTGCAGCGCATCATGACCGACATCGCCGGCGCCAGCCGCGAGCAGAGCGCCGGCATCGGCCAGGTCAACCAGATCGTGGTGCAGATGGACACCGCCACGCAGCAGAACGCGGCGCTGGTCGAAAAGATGGCCGAGGCCGCGCGCGCGCTGGAGGGGCAGGCGCAGGGCCTGAACGCGCATACCGGCAGCGGCCGCCGCCCCGGCAGCCAGGGCGCCGGTCAGGCTGCGACGCCGGTCCGCGTGGCGGCCTGATCGGGAACGGTCGAGCGCACGGCGCGCCATTGCGCGTCGCTGCGCGAGGTCTGCCAGCGGTCCATCGTGCGGCGCTGGGCAATCGCGCCGCGGCGCACAGATCTCCAGCGAATGGCGGCCGTGCAGAGGACTAGCGGCCGTCGCCAGCGCGTTGCACGGTCGCCGTGCAGGACGCGCCTCTCGCGCTCAGCCCAGCCAATGCTGGCAGCCGTCGCCCTGCTGGCTGCCGCAGCTTTGCTGCATCTTGTGCTGCAGCCGCGCGAGCACCGCGCGGCCGTCATGACCCTTGCTCCAGGCCTGCAGGGTCTTGGCCAGGGTGTCGAAGCGCTGGCGGGTGCGCTGGTGATAGCCGTCGGGCTGGCCGGCCAGTTCCCCAATCACCTGTCCGGCGGCCGCCTCGATCGCGGCCGCATTGTCCGGCTGCAGCCGGACCAGGCCGTCGACGTAGAGCACGCCCCACTGCACGCGGGTGGCGGGGCCTTGCGCGCTCTCGTAGGCCTTCTTCAGCCAGAACAGCGCCGTCTGCTTGTCGCCGCGCGCCTCGGCCAGGCTGGCCAGTTCCGGCATGTAGTAGTACGGGGTCTTGCTGCGCTGAAGCTCGGCCAGCAGTAGTTGTTCGGCGCCGGCGCTGTCGCCGGCCTCATCGAGCAGGTCGGCGGCGGTGCTGATGGTGGACTGGCGCTCGTAGTCGGTCTTGGCGGCCTGCTCGGCCCACTGCACGCGCTGCTGCACCTTGGCGACCACTGCGGGCGGCAGCGGCGGATGCGGGCCATCGCCGGCCTCGGCCGGCTGGCCTTGCGCCAACCGCGCCAGGGCGATGTCCGCGGCGGCGGTGTCCAGGCGATCGCTGATCGGCAGGCTGCTGTCGGCGTAGACCTGGTCCAGCGCATGGGTCAGCGCGTTCGACAGCGCAGTGCGCTCGGCGGCGTCGCTGGCCGCGGCCTGCACCAGCTCGCGCGCCGCATAGGTCAGCGTGCTGCGATTGGCGCGCACCTCGGCCTGATCGGCCAGCACCGCCTGCAGCAGGGCGCGATCGGCGGCGCGGTGCCTGGCGTCCACGGCGGCAGTCTTGGCCGGGTCCTGCGCCGCCAGCGCCTGCAGCGCGAAACGGCGCTGCAATGCCGGCTGCGGCGCGGCGGCGGCCAGCCGCGTGAGCACGTCGGCCGCCTCCCCCGGCTTGACCAATTGCGCCGCATCCACGGCCCAGCCGTATTCGCCGAGCAGGGTCCAGTCGTCGGCACCGAGCGTGGCCGGCGCCTTCAGCGCCTGCTGCAGCAACTGCGCCGAGGTGGTGGTGCGGGTCGCGGCCACACGCAGGGCCTCGGCCAGGCGCACGGTGTCGCTGTCGCCGGCCAGGCGGGTGATCTCGGTGCGGTCCGGGCGCAGCACGATGATGGTCGGATAGCCCTTGATGCCGAAGCGTTCGCCCCAGGCCTGGGCGCCTTCCGAATCGCCGTCCAGGTGCACCGCGACGAAGGCGCGGGTGCGGGCGATGAACGCCGGGTCCTTGAACAGCGTGGCCTTGAGCCGGTTGCACGGCGGGCACCACGCGGCGCCCCAGTACAGCAGCACCGGCTTGTCGTGTTCGCGCGCTTCGGCGAAGGCATCGTCGACGTCGCCCTCGCGCCAGGCGATGCCGGCGCTGTCGGCGGCCGGCGCCGGTGTGGCGGCCTTGGGCGCGGCCGGTGCGGGCGGTTTCTGGCAGGCGCCCAGCGCCAGCAGCGTGGCCAGGCTGGCGGAGATCGTCGCGGAACGGCGGAACATGCGGCTCATGGGGGCACCGGGTGGGGAGGGAGGCACGGCGCCGGCCGTGCCGGCCGTCTACTGTACGCAGCCCCTGCCGCGCTTGCACATGCCGCCTGCGCATCTGCATATGCCGTAGCGGCGTCGCGCGGAACGCCGCTCGTCCCGCGGTCGCGCCGGCATGGCCGCCGCATCGGCTGTCGCCGCGTGGTGGTCGCTACTGCTGCGCGTCCACCTTTGCGGCACGCGCGTAGCGTTGCGCGACCACCGCGCAGACGATCAGCTGGATCTGGTGGTAGATCATCACCGGCAGCACGATCGCGCCGAGGCTGCCGCTGGCGAACAGCACCTTGGCCATCGGCACGCCGGTGGCCAGGCTCTTCTTGGAGCCGCAGAACACGATCGGGATCTCGTCCTCGCGGGAGAAGCCCAGGCGCCGCGCGCCGAAGGTGATCAGCGTCATCGCCAGCGCCAGCAGCACCACGCCGACCGCGGCGACGCCGAGCAGCGCCGGCAGCGGCGTCTTGCGCCACAGGCCTTCGACCACCGCCGCACTGAAGGCGGTGTACACCACCAGCAGGATGGTGCTCTGGTCGGTGTAGCGCAGCACCGCGCGGCGGCGTTCGACCCAGCCGCCGATCCAGCGCTGCAGCAGGTGGCCGGCGACGAACGGCACCAGCAGTTGCAGCATGATCTTGCCCATCGCCTCCAGCGGATTGGACATGGCGCTCTGCGCGCCGCCCAGCAGGCCCATCAGCATCGGCGTCAGGAACACGCCGAGCAGGCTCGACAGCGAGGCGCTGCACACCGCCGCCGGCACGTTGCCGCCGGCCATCGAGGTGAAGGCGATCGACGACTGCACCGTGGACGGCAGCGTGCACAGGAACAGCACGCCGATGTACAGGTCCGGGGTCAGCAGCCAGTGCGACACGGGCTTGAACAGCAGGCCCAGCAGCGGGAACAGGATGAAGGTGGCGGCGAAGATGGTCAGGTGCAGGCGCCAGTGCAGCGCGCCGGCGACGATGGCCGCGCGCGACAGCCGCGCGCCATGCAGGAAGAACAGTGCGGCGATCGCCAGGTCGGTGACCACGTCCATCACCGACGCCGCGCGCCCCTGCACCGGCAGCAGCGAGGCCAGCAGCACCGTGCACAGCAGCGCCAGGGTGAACGGTTCGATGCGCAGGCGCGCGAGCCAGGACTTGAGCATGGGGGGAAGTCGAGCGGGGGAGTCGTGCATTTTAGAAAGCCTGGCGCCCGCGCGCGAATCCGGACGCACGGCGTAGACAACTCGCAGACATGTTGCGCTGCCGGCTGTTTCGGTCAAATGCCCGCGGCAGTGGCTTGCTAGATTGCGGCCACCCGGTCGATGGGGAGCGCGCCGGGCACGCAGGCGCGTCGTGCACGCGTTTGCGCTTCCCGCTCCTCCAGGCACTGCCACGGATTAGGAGCTTGCCCATGTCGTACGACCAGTATCAGACCGTTTTTGCGCTTTCGAGCTTGGCCAATTGGGTCAGTAGGCGGCATGGCGTCGCCTCGGCGATACAGGCCGACTATCAACGTGTGTTGCATGCAACGCTGGGTTCGGAGCCGGCAAAAACGGCGATCGGTACCTGGGACGTGGTATGGGGGCCGCAGATCTGGCAAGCGAAGGATTCGGTGCGCTCGGATAACGCGATGTTCGTCGCCAAGTCGAGCGACGTGAATGGCATTGCCGGCGATGTGTATGTGGTGGCGATTTGCGCGACCAATCCGTCTTCGCCCTACGATTGGTTAGTGGAGGATTTCGACGTCGCTTCCACGGTCGAATTCGCGAAGTATGACCCGTTGGCGTCGTCTCGACCCGTTGCGGCGGGCAAGCTGATTCTGCCGAAGACACCGGTCATTTCCATGGGGACCGCCCTGGGTGTCTGGCACCTGCTCAATATGGTGAGTCCCGCCTCGGCGGCGGCCCCCGGCACCACGCTCGACGCGTTCCTGAAAACCGTGGAGCAAAGCGGCGCGACAGTGGTCTTCACCGGGCATAGCCTGGGCGGCGCGTTGTCGCCGACCATGGCGACCTGGTTCAAGAGCAGAGGCCTGCTCGCTGGTTGCAAGGATGTGTACTGCTATGCCACCGCCGGCGCCACGCCGGGAAATGCGGCGTTCGCGGAAGTGTGCGCACAGATGCTGCCGCCGCCGGCCATCGGCGAGAAGCCGTATCAGGCATGGAATCACGACATGTGGAATACGCTCGACGTGGTGCCGCATGCCTGGGTGCCGGAGATGCTGAGCGAGATTCCTCACATCTACGACAACGGATCGATTCCCGGCGTGGAGGCGTTCGTCTTCCTGGCCCGGATCAACGCGCTGGCGTCGGGCATCACCTACAGCCAGATCGCGAATCAATCCTTGCAGGGAACACGCAGCGGCTCCCCGCCGACGGATACATTCGCGTTTCTCAAGCAGATGGCAATCCAGCACGGAACCGCATACCAAACGCTGATCGCCGATTGGCTGACGCCGGTCGTGCCGTTGGGTTACACGTTGCGCAGTGCGGAGATCGATACCGATGCGTTGTTGCAGGTGCAGGCGACCCGTCTGGACGAGGCAGCTGCGGGCATACGCGCGCTACAGGCAAAGGACCGGGCAGCGTTCACAGCGTCCACCGCTGCTGCGGGCGGCTGAGTGTCTTGACCGACGGCTGACTGCAGGGACGATGTTTGGCATCGCGCCGGCCACGCACGTTGCGTGGCCGGCGCCGATGCCTGAAGCATGGCGCATCGCAGCTAATGCAGCCCAGCGCGCGCCTTCAACAGCTCCCGCAGTTCGTACTTGTCGGTCTCGTCCAACCCTTGCGCGCGCTGCTTGGCCTGCAGTTCGTCCAGGCGCTGCTGCAGTGTCTGCTTTTCCAACTGCACGACCACGTCGTGCAGTTCCTGGCGCCAGCTGGCGGTCTCGCCGGCAATCTCCTGCACCGCCAGCTTCTGCAGCGCGGCCAGTTCCTCGCGTTCGTGAAAGTGTTCGAGCAGGGCGCCGGTGGTGATTTCCGGGCGCGCATGCACGATCTGCAGCAGTTCGATCATCAGTTCGATGCCGGGCAGGCGCAGGCCGGCGAACGGGTAGGGCGGCGGCAGGTCCAGCGCCAGCGAGGGCGCCTGCAGCAGGCGCACGATCGCCTCGCGCACCAGGCTGCGCTTGTGCGCCGGGCGCGGCGTGCGCGGCTGCGGCCGGCTCGCCGCGGCCGTGGCGACTGCCGGTGCGGCGGCGCCGATGCCGGTGAGTTCGGCCAGGCGCTGGCGCATCAGGTCGCCGAAGGCGCCGTCGGGAATCTGCGCCAGCATCGGCCGCGCGCGTTCGGCCAGGCGCGCCTTGCCGTCGAGCGTGCCGAGGTTGATCTCGCGCGAGAGTTCGTCGAAGAAGAACTGCGACAGCGGCGTGGCCTGGACCAGCCGCGCGTCGAATGCCGCGGCGCCCTCCTTGCGCACGATGGTGTCGGGGTCCTCGCCGTCGGGCAGGAACAGGAAGAACGCCTGGCGTCCGTCCTTCATGCGCGGCAGCACCGATTCCAGCGCCTTCCAGCCGGCGCGGCGGCCGGCGGCATCGCCGTCGAAGCAGAAGAACACGTCCGGCGCGTTGCGGAACAACAGTTCGGCGTGGTCCGGCGTGGTCGCGGTGCCCAGCGTCGCCACCGCCTGGGTGACGCCGAACTGGAACAGCGAGACCACGTCCATGTAGCCCTCGACCACGATCAGCCGCTCGATCTTCTGGTTGGCCTGGCGCACCTGCCACAGGCCGTACAGTTCGCGGCCCTTGTGGAACAGCGCGGTCTCCGGCGAGTTCAGGTACTTGGGGCCGTCGTCCTTGTCGAGCACGCGGCCGCCGAAGGCGATGACCCGGCCGCGGCGGTCGAAGATCGGGAACATCACCCGGTCGCGGAACTTGTCGTAGACGTGGCCGCGGTCGTTCTTGGAGAACAGCCCGGCGCGGTCCAGCAGCTTGAGCCGGCGTTCGTCGGTGCCCAGCGCGTCCTTCAGCGCGCTGTAGCCGTCCGGGGCGTAGCCGATCTGGAAGCGCGCGCGGTTTTCCGCATCCACGCCGCGGCCGTCCAGGTAGGCGCGCGCCTTGTCGCTGCCGTCGAACTGGCGCTGGAAGAACTTGGCCGCCGCTTCCAGCGCCGAGTACAGGTCGCGGTGGTCGTCGCCGGCGGCCTGGGCGGCGCCACGCTGCTGGGCGTCGCGCGGGATTTCCATGCCGGCGCGCTTGGCCAGCTCGTCGACCGCGTCGAGGAATTCGAGGCGGTCGTAGTTCATCAGGAAGCTGATCGCGGTGCCGTGCGCGCCGCAGCCGAAGCAGTGGTAGAACTGCTTGGTCGGCGACACCGTGAACGAGGCCGACCGTTCGTCGTGGAACGGGCAGCGCGCCGCGTACTCCTTGCCCTGGCGCTTCAGCGGCACGCGCGTGCCGATCACCTCGACGATGTCGGTGCGGGCGAGCAGGTCGTCGATGAATGCGTCGGGGATGCGGGCCATCCGCATAGGATGCCACGCGCGTGCGCCGTCACGCTGGGCGCGCTGCCTGCGTGGGGCAGCGCCGTGCGGTCAGGGCGACGGCGGCGCCTGCGCGGCGCTGCGCGGGTCGATCCCGGCGGCGACGAGCTTGCTGTGCGAGCGCAGGCGCTCGTCGATCACTGCGGTGATCAGCGCACCGACGAAGAACACCACGGTGGCGTAGTAGATCCACACCAGCAGGATCACCAGCGCGCCCATCGAGCCGTAGGCGCTGCCCGGGGCGGCGGTAGCGATGTACAGGCCGATCGCGTAGCGCCCGGCCACGAACAGGCAGGCGGTGATCGCGCCGCCGATGATCGCCTGGCGCCATTCCACGCGGCGGTCGGGCAGGTAGTGGTAGAGCACCGCGAAGGCCAGCACGTAGATCGCCAGGGTCGAGACGTAGCCGACCGCCGGCAGCAGCGACGGCATCCGCGCGAACACCACCTGCAGCACGGTGGTCAGGATCATCGAGATCAGCAGCAGGAAGCCCAGCCCCAGCACCACGCCGAAGGAGAACACGCGCTTCTTCAGCCAGGCCATGAGGCCGTCCAGGCGCTGCTTGTCGGTGCGGAAGATCAGGTTCAGCGCGTTCTGCAACTGCGCGAACACCGCGGTGGCGCCGACGAACAGCAGCAGGGTGCTCCACAGCCCGGCCAGCGAGCCGATGTTGGGCTGGTTCTTGGCGTTGTCGATCACCGTCTGCGCGACCTCGCGCGCGCCGTGCCCGGCCAGTTGCCCGATCTGCGCGATCAGCGCCTCCTGCGCCTGCGGATAAAGCGAGGCGGTGAGCCACAGCAGCAGCACCAGCAGCGGCGCCAGCGACAGCAGCGCGTAGAACGACAGCGAGGCCGCCTGGGTCATCACGTCGATCTCGACGAAGCGCCGCACCAGCGCGGCCGGCAGGCTCTGCTGCAGGCGGTCGAGGTGTTTGTGCAGGCGATCGGACGACAGGGGCAGGGACATGGGCGCGGGACCTTCGGCGCGCGGCGTCGCAACGCCGGTCCCGCACTGCGCGCTGAAGGAGGCGCGGGCTTGCCGGTCGTTGTAGCAGCCCGGCGTCGAAAGGCGGGTGAAGCCCGCCGCCCGCCATTGCCTCGATAGCGTCAGCCGGCCAGCTGCTGCTTGACCAGCACCGAGACCTGGCCCATGTCGGCCTTGCCGGCCAGCATCGGCTTGAGCACGGCCATCAGCTTGCCCATGTCGGCCGGGCTGGCGGCGCCGGTCTGTGCCTTGGCCGCCTGGATCGCGGCGACGATCTCGGCCTCGCCCATCTTGCTCGGCAGGTAGCGCTCGATCACCACGATCTCCTCGCGCTCCACCTGGGCCAGGTCGTCGCGGCCGGCGGCCTGGTACTGGCTCACCGAGTCCTTGCGCTGCTTCACCATCTTGTCCATCACCGCGATCACCGCGGCGTCGTCCATCTCCACGCGCTCGTCCACTTCCTTCTGCTTGATGGCGGCGTTGATCAGCCGGATCACGCCGAGGCTGTGCTTGTCGCCGGACTTCATCGCGGCCTTCATGTCGTCGGTGAGCTGCTGCTTGAGGGTCATGAGGGGCTCCACAGGGAAGAGAAAAGGGGAAAGGGCATTCTAGGCAAGCGCGCCGGCGCAGGCCGTGTGGCCGAGGCGGCGCGCGGGCGCCGAGGGAACAGGGGCGGGGCCGATGCCTGGCGCGGGGCGAATCGCCTGGCCAAAGCGGCAGATGCACAAAAAGCCGGCGACGCTTGCGCGTGCCGGCTTCGTGGGCTTACCGTAGCGGATGCCGAAACCGGCACATCCCGCTACCGTAGGCCGCGATCCTCAGTACAGACGCTGGCGCTTGGTGACGTCGCGCGAGGTGCGACGCAGCTGGCGCTTCACCGCGGCAGCGGCCTTGCGCTTGCGTTCCTGGGTCGGCTTTTCGTAGAACTCGCGCTTGCGGGTTTCGGCCAGCACGCCGGCCTTTTCGCAGGTGCGCTTGAAGCGACGGAGCGCAAACTCGAAGGGCTCGTTCTCGCGGACTTTAACGCTGGGCATGGAATCTCCGGGACACAATGGTGACCGGGTCAGGCCCGGCGAGCCGCACATTATAGCGACAGATTTCGCGGCTGCAAGCACCCCGTTTGGCCTGCCGCCGATTCGGCCGCACAATGCACCCCATGAACGTTCTCGGCATCGAATCCAGTTGCGACGAAACCGGCGTCGCCGTCTACGACACCACCCGTTCCGGCGCGGCCGCGCTGCGTGCGCATGCGCTCTATAGCCAGATCGCCCTGCACGCCGAGTACGGCGGGGTGGTGCCGGAGCTGGCCAGCCGCGACCACGTGCGCAAGCTGCTGCCGCTGATCCGCCAGACCCTGGCCGAGGCCGGCCTGCGGGTGCGCGACCTGGATGGGGTGGCCTACACCGCCGGGCCGGGCCTGGTCGGCGCGCTGCTGGTCGGTGCCGGTGTGGCCCGGGCCCTGGCCTGGGCGCTGGAGGTGCCGGCGATCGGCGTGCACCACATGGAAGGCCACCTGCTGGCGCCGCTGATGGAGGATCCGGACCCGGTGCATGGCGCGCCGGCGCCGCCGTTCGTGGCGCTGCTGGTCTCCGGCGGCCACACCCAGCTGATCGCGGTGGAGGCCATCGGCCGTTACCGCCTGCTCGGCGAGACCCTGGACGACGCCGCCGGCGAAGCCTTCGACAAGACCGCCAAGCTGATGGGGCTGCCGTATCCGGGGGGCCCGCAACTGGCGGCGCTGGCCACGCAGGGCACCTCGGGCCGGTTCCGCTTCGCCCGGCCGATGACCGACCGGCCCGGCCTGGACTTCAGTTTTTCCGGACTCAAGACCCAGGTGCTGCTGGCCTGGCGCGACAGCAATCAGTCCGAGACGGTGCGCGCCGACATCGCCCGCGGTTTCGAGGATGCGGTGGTGGACACGCTGGCGATCAAGTGCGAGCGCGCGCTGGAGGCGGCCGGCAGCGACACCATCGTGGTCGCCGGTGGCGTCGGCGCCAACCTGCGCCTGCGCGCCAAGCTGCAGGCGATGGCGCAGGCCCGCGGCGGCCGCGCCTGCTTCCCGCGCCCGGCGCTGTGCACCGACAACGGCGCGATGATCGCCTTCGCCGGCGCCC
Source organism: Xanthomonas sp. D-109 (assembly GCF_017746095.1). Classification (NCBI taxonomy): domain Bacteria; kingdom Pseudomonadati; phylum Pseudomonadota; class Gammaproteobacteria; order Lysobacterales; family Lysobacteraceae; genus Xanthomonas; species Xanthomonas sp. D-109. Next base: position 113,095 of record NZ_JAGHWV010000013.1, on the reverse strand, counting down.
TGCGCCTGCAGGCCGGCCTGCACGACACCGCATCCGCGGTGCAGGTGACGCCGCGCTGGGACATGGCCACGTTGCCGCCGCTGGCGGCAAGTCGGGAATCGGGAATGGAGAATCGGGAATCGTAAGCGGCTCACGCACCGCTTTTGTCGTTGCTCTTACCATTCCCCAATCCCTATTCCCCATTCCCTGCCCATGGATAAAGTCTTCATCGAAGGTCTGGAAATCGACGCGCTGATCGGCATCTACGATTGGGAGCGGCGGATCCGGCAGACGCTGCGCTTCGATCTGGAAATGGGCTTCGACAACCGCAAGCCCGCGGCCAGCGACGACATCGCCGATACGCTCAACTACAAGGCGGTGAGCAAGCGCCTGGTGGAGCTGGTCGAGCAGTCCGGTTACGGGCTGGTGGAAACCCTGGCCGAGCGCTGCGCGGCGATGGTGCTGGAGGAATTCGACGTGCGCTGGCTGCGGCTGAAGCTGAGCAAGCCGGGCGCGGTGCGCGGGGCGCAGGCGGTGGGGGTCATCATCGAGCGCAGCCGCGCATGAGGGTGCAGGCGTTGTCGCCGTTCGCCAGCGCCTCGGCGGCGCTGCCCGGCAGGGCGTTCTTCGCCGACCTGCAGCACACCCTGGCGCCGTATCCCTGGGCCTACGACGCGATGGTGATCGTGGCGCTGCTGCTGGCGGCGTGGCTGGCCAACTGGGTGACCAAGCGGATCCTGCTGCGCGGGCTGCGGCGGGCGCTGCGTGCCACCGTGCTCAGCGACAAGGAAGTGAAGCTGAGCGTGATCCCGCGCCTGGCCAACGTGATCCCGGCGCTGGTGCTGTCGCTGGGCATCGGCGCGGTGCCGCACCTGCCGGCGACGATGGTCAGCGTGGTGCGCAACGTCTGCGCCGCCTTCATCGTATTGACCGTGGCGCTGGCCCTGTCGCGCGTGCTGGATCTGCTCAACCACGTCTACGAGCGGCGCCCGGACGCGCACAACAAGCCGATCAAGGGCTACATGCAGTTGCTCAAGATCGTGCTCGGCGTGGTCGCGGCGGTGCTGATGGTGTCGGTGCTGGTCGACAAGTCGCCGGTGATCCTGCTGTCGGGCGTGGGCGCGATGATGGCGGTGCTCATTCTGGTGTTCCAGGACACGCTGCTGTCGCTGGTGGCCAGCGTCACCATCAGTTCCAACGACATGGTTCGCGTCGGCGACTGGATCGAGATGCCGCAGCAGAACGCCGACGGCGACGTGATCGACATCGCGCTGCATACGGTCAAGGTCCAGAACTGGGACAAGACCATCACCACCATCCCGACCAAGAAGCTGATCAGCGACTCGTTCAAGAACTGGCGCGGGATGAGCGAGGCCGGCGGGCGCCGGATCAAGCGCGCGCTGTACCTGGACCAGCACAGCGTGCGCTTCCTCGACGCTGCCGAGATCGAGCAGATGCGGCAGTTGACCGTGCTGCGCGAGTACATCGACCGCAAGCGCGACGAGATCGGCGCGTGGAACGGGGCGCTGGCCGAGCGTGGGGTGGCGCCGATCAACGGCCGCCGGATCACCAACCTCGGCACCTTCCGCGCCTACGTCGAACATTACCTGCGCGCCAGCCCGCACGTGCGCCAGGACATGACCCTGCTGGTGCGGCAACTGGAGCCGGGCGCCAACGGTCTGCCGCTGGAGCTGTACTGCTTCGCCAACGACACCCGCTGGGCGATGTACGAGCAGATCCAGGCGGACCTGTTCGACCACCTGCTGGCGATCCTGCCCAATTTCGACCTGCGCGTGTTCCAGGCCTCCAGCGACGCGATGTTCATGGACAGCGCGCGCATCCGCCGCGCTCCGGACGCCGTCCCGCCGCCGCCGGCTTGACGGCCGTCACGACTGCGGGCATGTTGCGGGACAACATGCCGGCGCCTTTCGCCGCCGGCCCACAGCGACAAGGGGCGCGATGGACTGGAGCAAGTACCGCACGGCCACCTTCGACGAGCTGATCCAGTCCGATGGGCAGCCACGTCCGGCCGCGCGCCGGGTCATCGAGTACCTGTCCAGCCTCAGTGGACGCGAATTGTCCGAACGCCAGCTCGCCGCCGACGTCGCCGCGCGGGTCATGGGCATCACCTTCACCGTCTACTCCGACGGCCGCAACGTCGACCGCACGCTGCCGTTCGACCTGATCCCGCGGGTGATCCCGCTGCACGAATGGCAGCGCACCGAGGCCGGGCTGAAGCAGCGCATGCGCGCGCTCAACCTGTTCATCGGCGACATCTACGGCGCCCAGCGCATCATCAAGGACAAGGTGTTCCCGGCGATGCTGCTGGAGCATTCGGTGAACTTCCGCCCGCAGTGCGTGGGCATCACCCCGGCACTGGGGGTGTGGGCGCATGTGTGCGGCTCGGACCTGGTGCGCGACGCCGACGGCACCCTGTACGCGCTCGAGGACAACCTGCGCATCCCCAGCGGCGTGTCGTACATGCTCGAGAACCGCATGGTCGCCAAGCGGGTGTTCCCGGAGTTGTTCGAGACCAGCGCGATCCTGCCGGTGGACGATTACCCGGCGCAGCTCTACGACACGCTGGCGGCGCTGTCGCCGCGTCCGGGCGACCAGCCGGTGATCGCGTTGCTGACCCCGGGCATCTTCAACAGCGCCTATTTCGAGCACGCCTACCTGGCGCAGGCGATGGGCATCGAGTTGGTCGAGGGCGACGACCTGTTCGTGGCCGACGACGACTGCACCTACATGCGCACGGTGTACGGGCCGCGCCGGGTCGACGTGATCTACCGCCGGGTCGACGACCTGTTCCTGGATCCGGAGGCGTTCCGCGCCGATTCGGTGCTGGGCGTGGCCGGGCTGATCCGCAGCTGGCGCGCCGGCAAGGTGGCGCTGGCCAATGCGCCGGGCGCCGGCGTGGCCGACGACAAGGTGGTGTTCGCCTACGTGCCGAAGATGATCCGCTACTACCTGGACGAGGAGGCGATCCTGCCCAACGTGCCCAGCTACCTGTGCCACGACGACACCGACCGCCAGTACGTGCTCGAGCACCTGGACGAACTGGTGGTGAAGCCGGCCAACGAGTCCGGCGGCTACGGCATGTTGATCGGCCCGCGCTCGACCACGCGCCAGCGCGAGCAGTTCCGCAAGCTGATCCTGGCCGACCCGCGCAACTACATGGCGCAGCCGACCCTGGGCCTGTCCACCGCGCCGATCGTGACCGAGGCCGGGCCGGCGCCGCGGCACCTGGACCTGCGCCCGTTCATCCTCTCGCGCGAGGACGTCTACGTGACCACCGGCGGGCTGACCCGGGTGGCGATGGAGGAGGGCTCGCTGGTGGTCAATTCCTCGCAGGGCGGCGGCGCCAAGGACACCTGGGTGGTGGACCTGGAAGAGGAGCCGGACTGATGCTCTCGCGCGTCGCCGACAATCTCTACTGGTTCAGCCGCTACGTGCGCCGCGCCGAGACCACCGCGCGGCTGGTGGGGGTGGGCAGCCTGCTGCAGCTGGACCTGCCGCGCTCGGTGCGCTTCGCCTGGCGGCCGATGATCGACACCGTGGGCGCCGGCGAGATCTTCGCGCTGTGGTTCCCCAATGCCGGCGACGACGTCGGCGATGCCGACGTGGTGCGCTTCCTGCTGCTGGACGAGCGCAACCCGTCCTCGCTGCGCAGTTCGGTGCGCTACGCGCGCGAACTGCTGCGCAGCATCCGCGACACCCTGCCGCAGGAGATCTGGGAAGCGGTCAACGACCTGCATCTGCACATCGACGCCAACGGCGAGCGCAGCGTCGGCCGCCGCTACCGCATGGAGTTCCTGGCCCATGTCACCGACGCCTGCCTGAAGGTGTCCGGGCTGCTGACCGCCAACGTCAGCCGCGACATCGGCTTCCAGTTCCTGCGCCTGGGCACGGCGATCGAGCAGGCCGACATGACCACGCGCATCATCGATGCCGGCGCCTCGGGCCTGATCACCCCGCGCCAGGCCGACGACCGCGAGGCCTACCAGGCCATGCAGTGGATGAGCGTGCTGCGCGCGCAGGCCGCCTACCAGATGTACCGTCGCCACGTGCGGCAGCGCGTCACCGGCGAGCAGGCGCTGCGCTTCCTGCTGCAGAACAACGACTTCCCGCGCAGCGTGCAGTTCTGCCTGGTCCGTGCCCAGCACATCCTGCCGACCATGCCGCCGCGGCCGCCGGTGGAGCGCGCGCTGATGCGCATCAGCGGGCTGGTGCGCAATGCCGACCCGGCCTACCTGGCCGCGCACAACCCGGCCGGGTTCATGGACGAGATCCAGACCCACCTCGGCCACCTGCACAACGCCATCGCCGAGGCCTACTTCAGCTCCTGAGTCGCCGCGGGCGTCGCCGTGCCTGTGGCCGGCGGCGGCGATGCGGCCCTTGTGAGGCGGGGCATCTCGGCTATGCGGCATCCGTCCGCAGGCGTATGGTGCGCGGCGGCCGGGCCGGACCCGGTCGGTAGACAGTTTTATGAATAGGCGATTCCGGCGCCGGAACTTGCCCCATCGACTGGCCGCAGAGCTAGAATTGGCGGCTATGTAAACGTTTTCTCAAAGGACCCCATGGCTTCGGATCGTATCGAATCGCTCATCGCCCGCATGACCGTCGAGGAGAAGGTCGGCCAGCTCGGCGTCTTCGCCGACATGGTGCGCCCGTTCGCCCCCGACGTGAATCCGGAAGCCAACGTCCGCAATGCCGACGAGGTGCTGCAGCAGGTGCGCGCCGGCCGGGTCGGCTCGCTGTTCAACGGCGTCGGCGCGGAGCTGGGGCGGCGCATCCAGCAGGTGGCGCTGGAGGAGAGCCGGCTGGGGATCCCGGTGATCCTGGCCGCGGACGTGATCCACGGCATGCGCACGGTGTTCCCGATCCCGCTGGGCGAGGCCGCCAGCTTCGAGCCGGAACTGGCCGAGCGCACCGCGCGCGCCACCGCGGTCGAAGCCACCGCCGCCGGCATCCACTGGACCTATGCGCCGGCGGTGGACATCGCCCGCGACCAGCGCTGGGGCCGCGGCGCCGAGGGCGCCGGCGAGGACGTGGTGCTGGGCTGCGCGTTCGCCGCCGCACGCGTGCGCGGCTTCCACGGCCCGGATCTGCGCGCCGACGACGCGCTGCTGGCCACGCCCAAGCACTTCGCCGCCTATGGCGCGGTCGCTGCCGGCATGGAGTACGCCAGCGTCGACATCGCCCCGCAGACCCTGCGCGACGTGCACCTGCCGCCGTTCCAGGCCGCCTTCGGCGCCGGCGCACTGAGCGTGATGACCTCCTTCAACGACATCAACGGCGTGCCGGCCAGCGCCAACCACGAGCTGCTGACCGAGATCCTGCGCGGCGAATGGAAATTCCCCGGCGTGGTGATCTCCGACTACACCGCCGACATGGAGCTGATCGCGCATGGCTACGCCGCCGACGAGCGCGACGCGACCAAGAAGGCGTTCCTGGCCGGCATGGACATGAGCATGCAGAGCGGCTTCTACGCCGCGCACCTGCCGTCGCTGGTGGAGGACGGCGAGGTGCCGATGGCGCTGCTGGATGCGTCGGTGCGCCGCGTGCTGGAACTGAAGGAAGCGATCGGCCTGCTCGACGATCCGTACCGTTCGCTGGACCCGGCGCGCGAGGCCGACCCGTCGCATATCGCCGCGCACGATGCGCTGGCGCGCGACGCGGCGCGGCGCTCGATCGTGCTGCTGAAGAACGACGGCCCGGTGCTGCCGCTGCGCAAGCAGGGCCAGAAGATCGCGCTGATCGGCCCGTTCGCGCAGGACCGCGACAACATCGAAGGCTGCTGGACCCTGTTCGGCGACAAGACCCGCTACGTGACCCTGGAAGCCGGCGTGCGCGCCGCGCTGGACGACGCGCAGGCGCTGGCCGTGGTCCCCGGCTGCGCGCTGGAAGCACCGCTGGACGGCGGCATCGAGGCGGCGGTGGCCGCTGCGCGCGCCGCCGACGTGGTGGTGCTGGCGCTGGGCGAGCCGCAGCGCTACAGCGGCGAGGCGCAGTCGCGCACGCAGATCGTGCTGCCGCCGGCGCAGCAGGCGCTGGCCGAGGCGGTCGCCGCCACCGGCACGCCGCTGGTGGTGCTGCTGCGCAACGGCCGCGCGCTGGCGCTGCAGGGCGCGGTGCGCGATGCCGCGGCGATCGCGGTGACCTGGTACCTGGGCACGCAGACCGGTCCGGCGGTGGCCGACGTGCTGTTCGGCGACTACAACCCGTCCGCGCGCCTGCCGGTGAGCTTCCCGCTCGATGCGGGGCAGCAGCCGTACTTCTACAACCACCCGCGCACCGGCCGGCCGGAACTGCCGACGATGAGCGAGTTCAAGTCGCGCTGGCGCGAGGTGCCGAACGCGCCGCTGTATCCGTTCGGCCATGGCCTCTGCTACACGCAGTTCGCCTACGGCACGCCGCAGCTCGACCGCACCCAGGTCGGCTGGGACGACACCCTGACCGTGACCACGCGCATCGACAACGTCGGCGAGCGCGAGGGCGAGGAAGTGGTGCAGTTGTACATCCACGACCGCGTCGCCAGCCGGGTGCGCCCGGTGCGCGAGCTGAAGGCGTTCCGCAAGGTGCGGCTGGCGGCGGGCGAGGGCATGGAGGTCAGCTTCACCCTCGACCGCCACGCGCTGGCCTTCACCGGCCGCGACGGGCAGTGCGTGGCCGAGCCGGGCCTGTTCGACCTGTGGGTGTGCGCGTCCTCGGCCAGTGGCGAGCCGGTGGCCTTCGAGCTGCTGCCGCAGGGCTGATGACGGGCGTGGCGGCGTGGCCGCCGCGCCGACGTTCTTGAATACGCGACGTGTCTACCGGACCCGTCGCGGTGGCGTGACCGCGGCCACGCCCTGGCCGCGGCATGCTTGCCGTGTACGCGGGGTCTGCTAGGTTTGGGATTCGACCCCAACCGATAGGTGCACGTCATGCAACGGACTCCCCTGGGTTTGGCTTGCGCGCTGGCCATGGGCCTGGCGATCGCTGCGGCACAGGCCGCACCCGCCGACACGGCGGCCGAGCGGCGCGGCGACTGGCCGTTCTCGGCGACGCCGGTCGCCACCTTCAACGAACCGTGGGCGATGAGCTTCCTGCCCGACGGCACTGCGCTGGTGAGCGAGAAGGCTGGCACGTTGAAGCGCATCGATCCGGTCAGCGGCCACAGCGGTGCGGTCACCGGCATTCCGACGGTGGCCTACGGCGGCCAGGGTGGTCTCGGCGACGTGCTGCCGCATCCGGGCTTCGCCAAGAACGGCTGGGTCTACCTGAGCTACGCCGAACCCGGCAGCGGCGACACCCGCGGCGCGGCGGTGATGCGTGCCAGGCTGACGCTGGACAGCAATGGCGGCGGCAGCCTGTCGCAACAGCAGGTGATCTGGCGGCAGCAGCCCAAGGTGTCCGGCAACGGCCACTTCGGTCATCGCCTGGCGTTCGGCCCGGACGGCAAGCTGTGGATCAGCTCCAGCGAGCGGCAGAAGTTCGACCCGGCGCAGGACATGAGCGGCAACCTGGGCAAGATCGTGCGCCTCAACGACGACGGCAGCGTGCCGGCCGACAACCCGTTCGCCAACCGCGGCGGCGTCGCCGCGCAGGTCTGGTCGCTGGGCCATCGCAACGTGCTCGGCCTGGCCTTCGACGCCAATGGCCGATTGTGGGAACACGAGATGGGCCCGGCCGGCGGCGACGAATTGAACCTGATCCAGCGCGGCGCCAATTACGGCTATCCGATCGTCTCCAACGGCGACCATTACGATGGGCGCCCGATTCCCGATCACAGCACGCGCCCGGAATTCGCCGCGCCCAAGGTGAGCTGGACGCCGGTGATCTCGCCGGCCGGCTTCGTCATCTACAACGGTGGCCGTTTCCCGCAGTGGCGCGGCAATGGCTTCATCGGTGGCCTGTCCTCGCAGTCGCTGGTGCGGATCGAGTTCAACGGCGAGACCGCACGCGAGGCGGCGCGCTACGACATGGGCAAGCGCATCCGCGAGGTCGAGCAGGGGCCGGATGGCGCGCTGTGGCTGCTGGAGGATGGCGCCGGTGGGCGCTTGTTGAAGCTGCAGCCGCTGGAGAGCTGAAGAACGCGCCTGGCAGCGGCGTTGGCGTCGCTGCCGGGTGCGCGGCGTGGGTCGCACGCTGGGCGATGCAGGGATTTCGTAGAAGTTGGTCGGCGATTTCGTAGAAGTTGGTCGGCGTGGAAATGCCAGGAACTAAGGCCACGCTGCCCTCGTAGGAGCGGCTTCAGCCGCGACGGCTTCACCGGGAACGCCCGTCGCGGCTGAAGCCGCTCCTACAATTCGGGGATGAGGCTCGGCAGCCTCATTCGCCGTTGCCGGCCCGCTCCCAGGCGCGACGCACCGCGTGGCGGGCCTTGCTCCAGCTCAGCGTCTGCGAGCCTTTGTTGTTGTCCCAGTCGCGATGCAGTTCCGCTTCCACCTGCTCGTAGGCGCGGTTGAAATCGCGGATGCGCGCTTCGTGGCCGGCGTGGTAGGCGGGTTCGTAGTCTTCGAAGCGCTCGCCTTCGCTGTAATAGGGCTCGTCGGCGAAACGGTCGCGCCAGTACTGCGAGACGCTGTTGCGGTCCTCGTCGTTGGGCGCACGGCCGGGAATCTGATACGGAACGCTCATGATGGTTCTCCGTGGGCGATGAGTGCGCTTCACGCTAGCCACGCCGGCGTTAAACCGGCCCCTGCGCGGCGTGATCGCGATATGAAACATTCATGCCTTCTGGCAGGCTGCGCCGGCGCTCAGGGTGGCTTACGATCCGCCGCTACGCCCCCTCTCTTCCGGCAGACCCCATGGCCGCCAACGGCATCGCCTTGTTGACCCCGTACCTGGCCACGGCCGGTGTGGGTTGGCTGTATTACCGACGCATCCGCCGTTATTTCGGCCGCCAGCCCTGGCAGCCGCGGCGCACCGGCGTGCGGCTGGGGTTCCTGCTGCTGGTCGCGGTCCTGCTGACCTGGCTGGCCGTGCAGTTGCCGGCCGTGCGCCTGGGCATGGCGCTGGGCGCCGTGGGCGGCGCCGCGTTGGGCGCCTTCGCCCTGCACCATACCCGCATCGAACTGCAGGACGGTGCGCGCTGGTACACCCCCAACCCCTGGATCGGCGCCGCGCTGAGCGTGCTGCTGCTGGGGCGCCTGGCCTGGCGCTGGGCCAGCGGCGCCTTCGCCGGCGGCAGCGCGCAGACCTTGCAGAACGCCAGTCCGCTGACCATGAGCATCGCCGCGGCGCTGATCGCCTACGGACTGGTGTATGCCGCCGGGCTGCTCGTGCGCATGCGGTCGCTGACGCCGGCCTGATTGCTGGCGTGGGTGGCGGTCCCTCGGTGGGCCTTGCAGTCTGTGCAGACCGTTGCGCGCGATACCGCGCCCGCGCGAGATCGCAATGCCGGCCGTCGCGCGCGCCCTGGCGCCGTGTCAGTGCGCGGCGGCCGCTGCCTCGTACGGCAAGGCCGTGGTGCCGGCCGCGCGCAGCGGTGCGTCGGCGGCGTCCAGTAGCTCCGGCTCGCCTTCGATCACCACCAGGATGCGCCCGGCTTCGATTTCCTCTTCGAAGTTGCGCCGCACCGGGTCCGGTACGGTGGATCCGACCAGCGCCGAGGACCAACTGCCGACCAGGGCGCCGGCAATCGCCATGACCCCGGCGCCGGCCAGGGTGATGCCCAGCGGCGGCACCGCAATCGCCGCCAGCCCGGCCAGCAGGCCGGCGGCGCCGCCGCCCAGCGCGCCGCGCGCCGCGGCCGGCACGGTATCGGTCTTGCCTTCCTTGCGGTCGTCGGGGATGGCGTCCAGCTCGATGTCGCCGCGCGCGACCAGGGACAGGTCGTCGTTGTCGAGACCGGCACTGCGCGCGGCCTGCAGCGCGCGGGTCGCGGTGGGCAGATCCGGAGCGCTGTAGACGCGGCGTCGTTTCATGGCGGGCGGCTCTCGCTGGTGGGCGTCCAGCGTCCGGGCGCCGCGGTTATCCGCGCGTGACCTGCGCGCAAGGCGGCGTGAAGGCGTTCACGCCGCGTCCTTGCGTGGGAACCGATAGAACAGCGCGCCGACCAGCAGCGCCACGCCCGCGGCGGCCAGGTTCTGCCAGCTGGCGCTGAGCAGCAGCGCCAGCGCCAGCAACAGCGCCGCCAGCGGAATCAGCGGCCCACCCGGCAGCCGCAGCGCACCGGGCCGGTCGCGGTAGCGCCGTGCCAGTACCAGCACCGCCGCGGCGGTACCGATGTAGGCGAACAGGCGGGTGACCATCGACAGCAGCGCCAGTTGCACGAACGAGCCGGACAGCGCCAGCGCCAGCGACAGCACGCCTTGCAGCAGGATCGCCGCGGCCGGGGTGCGGAAGCGCGGATGCACCCGCGCCAGGAATGCCGGGCCGTAGCCGTCCTTGGCCAGCGCGAACAGGAAGCGCGGCCCCAGCATCACCGTGTTGCTGGTGGTGCCGAGGATGGAGATGGTGGCGCCGACGGTGAGGATCAGCGCCAGCGCCTCGCCGCCGAAGCCGCTGGCCGCGTCGGCCAGCGGCGTCGCCGATTGCGCCACGTTGGGCAGCGTGCCCTGCGCCACCACCTGCACCGCGGCGTAGATCAGGGTGACGGTGACGATCATGGTGATCAGCGCGAACGGCACGTCGCGCCGCGGATTGCGGTACTCGCCGGCGGCGGCCGGAATGTTCTCGAAGCCGGCATAGGCGAACAGCAGCAGCAATGCCGCCTCGCCGAGGTTGCCGACATCGCGCGGGTCCGGGGTCTTGCCGGAGAACGCCCACGACCAGTCCACGTAGAACACGCCGATCGCCACGAACAACAACAGTGGCACCAGCTTGCCGATCACCAGCGCCACGCCGGTGCGCGCGGCCGACTTCACCCCGATCACGTTGATCGCGGTGAGCAGGCCGAGCGAGCCGACCACGATGGCCAGGCGCGCGCCGCCCCCGGCCGCGGCCGGCCAGAAGCGCACCACCGCATCGGCCAGGCCGTTGCTCAGCGCCGCCGCCGAACTGATCCGGGTCAGCCAGATCATCCAGCCGATCTCGAAGCCGGCGAAGCGGCCGAACGCCTCGCGCGCGTACAGGTAGCTGCCGCCCGGTTCGTCGAAGTAACTGGCCGCCTGCGCGTAGCACAGCACCAGCAGCGCCACCGCCACGCCGGCCAGCAGTACCGCCCACAGGCTCAGCGGCCCGAGCAGGGCGGCGGTGGCGGCCGGCAGCAGATAGATGCCGCTGCCGATCACGTCGTTGATCGACAACCCGACGATCTGCCAGCGGCTGACCGCGCGGACCAGTCCGGGTGCGGGTGCCTGGCTCACGATGCCGGCTCCACGGCCGGCAGCGCCCACTCGGCCTGCAGGCGCCGGTAGGCACTACGCGGCAGCAGCACGAACAGCGGCGCGGCGGACGGGCGCAGCCACGCCAGCAGCCGCTGCATGTCGGCCGGCTGCATCGCGGTGCAGCCGGCGGTGGGCGCGCCGGGCGCGCGCCACAGGTGGGCGAAGATGCAGCTGCCGGCGCCCGGCGTGGCCTGCGCGTTGTGCTGGATCACGAAGCCTTCGCGGTAGCGCTGGTCGCCGGCGTGTTGCAGGTCCAGGCGCATGGGTTCGGTGGATCCGGCCACCGCGGCGCTGCCGACCTTGTCGGCATCGACGATCTGGTTGTACAGCGGCGATCCGGGCACATCGATGCAGTAGTTGCTCTGCTGCATCGCCTGGTAGGGCATGGCGCTGTCGATGCGCGGCGCGTAGCCGAAGGCTTCGCCGATGGTGAACACGCCGGCCGGGCTGCGGCCATCGCCTTCGCGTTTCTGCGGGCCATCCGTCTGCGCCGGATGCAGGCCCAGGCCCCAGGCGCTGCCGTGACTGCCGAGACTCACGTCGAAGGCCTTGCCCTGCGCGCGCCAGCCTTGTGCATCACGCTCGAACGCCTGCAACGTGCCCTGCGGGCTGTCCCAGTCCGGCGCCAGGACCAGGATCAGCTGCTGCGCGCGCTGCACGGCCGGCACGGCGGTGTCGGCGGCCATCCCGGGCGCGGCGATCAGGCTGCACAGCAGGGCCAGGCCGATGCGCCAGGCGCGATGGCGGCTGGTGTGTAGTGGCGCGGCAGGGGATCGATGGAGCAGGGGCATGGGGATCTCCGGGGGCGGCATGGGTGCGAGGGCGCCTTGGGTGCAAGGTAGCGCAGTTGCGAGGCGGATGGCGCGCGCTGGTACGGCGATCTTGTCGACGACTTGGCCGAAGCGGTGGGTGGCGGGGAACTCGGTGTTGGCGACGCGTCGCCGGCGGTCTGAGTTTTTTCGATTGCCTGTTTCCGCGCCGGGCAAGATGCTCGTTGCCGTTGCCGTTGCCGTTGCCGTTGCCGTTGCCGTTGCCGTTGCCGTTGCCTGTGCCGTTGCCGTTGCTCCGGTTTTTGACTTGCCGGGTTCCCTTCCGAAGCGGCGGCCAGCGCGGGGAAAAACCCCGAAGGGGCGGCGCACATGGATGTGCGCCGTTCGCGGCAGGGGCAGGATGCCCCTTCCGCGAATCCCCGGGCTGGACGCGGACCCGGAGCGCGTTAGCGCGGAGGGCGCGAGGCAGGGTGTGCTTTCTTTTGGTTACTTTTCTTTGCACAAGCAAAGAAAAGTAACTCGCCGCAAGGCGAAAGCTTTGCTCTTGCTCTTGCTGATGCGGCGGTGGCCGCTGGGTCGTAGGAGCGGCTTCAGCCGCGACAGCGAGAGTCCATTGTGCCTGTCGCGGCTGAAGCCGCTCCTACAGATCTTCTCGCCTGACACGCAAGCTTGAAGCAACAGCAAAGGCTTTCGCCCTTGCGGGCGAGTTACTTTTCTTTGCTCGCGCAAAGAAAAGGTAACCAAAAGAAAGCGCGCCCTGCCTACGCGCCCTCCGCGCTGCGCGCTCCGGGTCCGCGAACCAGACGGGATCCGCGGAAGGGGCATCCTGCCCCTGCCGCGGACGGCGCACATCCATGTGCGCCGCCCTTCGGGTTTTTCCCGCCTGGTTCGCCGCTTCGGAAGGGAACCCGGTAAGTCAAAAGCAACAGCAACAGCCAAAGCCAAAGCCAAAGCCAAAGCCAAAGCAACGGCAAGCGAAAGCCGCGGCAAAGGCAACGGCAAATGTGCTCGACGAATGTGCGTTGTTGCGCACCTGAGACACAGGCGCCGCATCTGCAGCGGCTTCCCGGTCTCTCGCCTATGGCGTGAGGCTAGCGAACCAGCGAAGGCCGCACCACCGAATCACGCGCGACCAATCGGTGCGGCACCACATGATCGACATAGGCGCGCTCGGCACCAGGCGCCTGCCGGATCTCCCGCAACAACAGATCGATGGCCGCATCGGTCATGTCCGCCACCGGCTGATGGAGGGTGGTCAGCTCCGGCCACACCATCGTCGACGCCGATGTGTCGTCGAACCCCACCACCGACAGATCCTCCGGCACCTTCAGGCGCCGACGATGCGCCACCGACACCACCGCCGAGGCCATGTCGTCGTTGCTCGCGAAAATCGCCGTGGGGCGCGGCTGCAACGCCAACAGCCGCTCGGCGGCCTCGAGCCCGGCACGATAGGTGAAGTCGCCGGGCTGCACGAGCGCGGCGTCGTAGCCGATGCCCGCATCCGCCAGCGCATCGCGATAGCCCTGCCAGCGGTGCGCACTGGCGGTCTGGTTCGGGTCGCCGGCGATGTAGCCGATGCGGGTATGCCCGTGCGCGATCAGGTGCGACACCATGTCATGGCTCGCACGGCGATCGTCGATGTGCACGCAGGACATCCTGTCGCGGAACCGGCTCGACGCGATGGAGACCACGGGGATGCCGGCCTCGACGAACACGGCGACGATGGCCTTCGATTCGCACAAGGGTGCAGGAAGCAGCACGCCCGCCACGCTGCTGCAGAGCGTACGTGCGGCTGTGCGACGCGCGCGCGGACCCAGTCCGTCCCAGGTGGCGATCACCAGTTGCGCGGCCACGCGCGTGGACCCGCGCAGCGCGCCGACCAGCAGTTCGCGGAGATAGCTGGAGCTGGGGTTGGTGTAGATCAACGCGATGCAGGTGTGCTGCGCGGCGGCGAGCGCGCTGGCGGCCGGGTTGGGCCGGTAGTCCAGTGCACGCACGCTGCGCATCACCCGTTCGCGTGTGCTCTCGCGCACGCCGGCGTGGCCGTGGGTGACGCGCGAGACGGTCATCGGCGAGACGCCGGCATGCGCGGCGACGTCGTCGATGGTGACCGCGTTCCCGCGGCGACGCGCCGTTTTGGGGGTGTTGTTCAAGGAATGCCGTCCTTTGTTGCGACGCATGATGACAAGCGATATCGCGGGTGCGTAGTCTGCGCCGTGACGTGATGGTAGCGCTATCAATTAGCGGCAGCCGGGCCTAGGGGGGCCTTGCCACGCGTGGTCTGGCAATCCTGAAACGGAGTTTGAGTCGCAGCGAACGCTCAGCGCGCTGCGATGTTCGGCGTGGAAAACGGGCATCGCCCGTGCGTGCCTCTTGGGGGAGGGGCGATACATCCATCGATCGCATGTCAGAGGGGAGAGTCATGAGCGCTTCTATGTTCCGTCGTACGCCAGACCTGAGGGCTCGTCCATGAGCCGCGCACTGGCGAAGTTCAAATCCACGGCCATGTTCACGTTCGTCGGCGGCGTGCTGGTCATCAATCCCGCTTTCGCACAGGACGCCGCAACGCCGGCGCCGGCGCCGGCCGCGCAGCAGCAGGCGCAGAGCAGCCCGACGCAACTGGATACCGTCCAGGTCACCGGCCTGCGCAACAGCCTCAGCCAGGCGATGGACATCAAGCGCGACGCCGCGGGCGTGGTGGATGCCATCAGTGCCGAGGACATCGGCAAGTTCCCCGATACCAACCTGGCCGAATCCCTGCAGCGCATCACCGGCATCTCCATCGAGCGGCGCGATGGCGAAGGCGCGCAGGTCACCGCGCGCGGCTTTGGCCCGCAGTTCAACATGGTGACGCTCAACGGGCGGCAGATGCCGGGCGCCGATGCGTTCGGCGCCGCCGGCCAGGTCGCCATCGGCGGCGTCGACGGCGGTACCCGCGCCTTCAACTTCGCCCAGCTCGCCGCCGAGGCGATCAACGGCATCGAGGTCTACAAGACCAGCCAGGCCAACATGCCCAGCGGCGGCATCGGCGCCACCATCAACATCCTGACCGCGCGCCCGTTCGACCACCAGGGCATCGTCGCCAGCGCCGGCGCCAAGGCGGTCTCCGACCGCAGCCAGCCGTTCGACGACGACATCACCCCGGAGCTGTCGGGCATCTTCAGCTACACCAATCCGGACAAGACCTTCGGCGTCGGCGTGAGCGCGAGCTACCAGAAGCGCAAGGGCGGCTCGGTGCAGGCCACCGAGAACTACTGGAACGTGCAGCCGTGGACCGGCTCGATGCCCGGCAACCCGACCGTGGTCAATGCGCCGCAGATCGGCGCGCTGTACGCACGCCCGAACGACCTGCGCTATGCGTTCTCCGAGTTCGAACGCGAGCGCGTCAACGGCCAGGCGGTGCTGCAGTTCGCGCCCACCGACAGCCTGACCCTGACCCTGGACTACACCTATTCGACCAACGAGATCACCGAGAATCGTGGCGAGCAGGGCATGTGGTTGCAGAACAGCAACTACACCGACGTGACCTTCGACACCAGCGGTGCGGTGGCCGTGCCGACCTACATCCGCGAGATCGCCGGCACCAAGGATTTCGGCCTCGAGCAGCAGCGCAGCATGCAGAAGTACAAGCTGGGCTCGCTCGGCCTGAATGCGGTGTGGAACGTGACCGACCGGCTCAAGCTGAGCTTCGATGCGCACGACTCGAAGAACGAAAGCCGCCCCAACGATCCGCTGACCGGCGGCGGCTCCCTGTTCATGAGCATCGCCGGCACCAACAACTGCACCACCGGCCCCCACTGTGGCGGTTCGTGGGTGCAGGAACTGAACTTCAACAACGGCCTGCCGATCGGCACCCAGGTCTGGTATCCGAGCGACGCCGCTGCCGCGGCCAACGTCAACGGCGTGGTCAACCCGGGCTTCGTGCCGGGCGAGATCGGCACGCAGGTGCTGCGGGTCAATTCGCAGAGCCAGATCAGCCAGATCAAGCAGGCGCGCGTGGATGGCGAGTGGAGCTTCGACCAGGGCCGCTTCCAGTTCGGCGTGGACACCAACAAGTCGACCACCCACCGCATCCAGGCCGCCGAGGCGTATTCCACCCTGGGCGACTGGGGCGTGGCCAACGTCGACCGGGATACCGCCGGCGGCTTGATGAACCTGATGCAGCCGGTCAACATCATCGGCCTGTTCCATGACTACAGCGGCACCAGTTGGCCGGCATGGCGCGGCGATGCGGGCCGCCTCGCGGAATGGGCGGCCAGCCAGTACGGCGTCGGCCTGGGCGTGAGCCCGCAGCGCGCCGCCGACAACTTCGTGGAGGAGAAGACCCGCTCGGCGTATTTCCAGGTGGAACTGGATGGCGAGCTGGCCGGTCGGCGCACCAATACCCGGCTCGGCGTGCGCTACGAGACCACCGACGTGGTGTCTACCTCGATCATCGCCACGCCCGAGGCGATCGAGTGGCAGTCCAACAACGACTTCCGCGTGGTGCTGTCCAACGAGCAGCAACCCTTCAGCGAAAAGACCACGTACAGCTACATCCTGCCCAACCTGGATTTCAGCATCGACCTCACCGATACGCTGAAAGGCCGCGTCTCCTTCGGCAAGAGCATCGCGCGTGCGCCGATCGGCAATCTGTATGCCGGCCCCGGGGCGCAGCAGCCGTTCGGCTCGGTGCTGATCGATCCGTCCTCGCGCGCCAGCGGCACGGCGCAGAACCCGTCGCTGAAGCCGCTGGAATCGGACAACCTCGACCTGGCGCTGGAGTGGTACTTCGCCGACGCGAGCTATCTGTCGGTGACGTACTGGAACAAGTCGGTCAACAACTTCATCGGCAACACCGTGGTGCAGGAGAACCTGTACGGCCTGCGCGATCCGACCTCCGGTCCGGACGCGAGGACGGCGCTGGCGTTCCTCACCAGCGGCGCCTGTCTGGCCCAGGTGGGCCCGGCCAATGCGGCGGCCTGCTCGGCCAACGATACCTCGCTGTTCACCGCGCTGGCCCTGCTGCGCAACAACCCGGCCGGCCTGGCTGCCTACAACGGCACCGGTGCGCAGGTGCTGGCGACCGAAGCGGCCTACGATCTCTACGGCGAGGCCGACGACCCGCTGTACGAGTTCAACGTCAACCGCCCGATCAACCAGAACCAGGCCAAGCTGCACGGCTGGGAGCTCGGCGGGCAGTACTTCCTCGGCGACACCGGGTTCGGCATCCTCGCCAACTACACCATCGTCAAGGGCGACGTCGGCTACGACAACGGTGGCGACCCGGGCATCGACCAGTTCGCGCTCACCGGCCTGAGCGACACCGCCAACGCGGTGCTGATGTACGAGAAGTACGGCTGGTCGGTGCGCCTGGCCTGGAACTGGCGCGACCAGTACCTGATCCTGGCCAACCAGGGCACCAGCCGCAACCCGTACTATGTGGAACCCTACGAACAGTGGGATCTCAGCGTGAACTACACGTTGAACGACAACTGGTCGTTCGGCCTGGAAGCGATCAACCTGACCGGCGAGGACGTGCGCTGGCGCTCGCGTACCTCGCAGATGATCGTGAAGCTGGCCGACCAGAGTCCGCGTTACATGCTGGGCGTTCGCTACAGGTTCTGAGGAAGGCGGGGAGTTTCTCTTCGCGTGCCCACCGACGCCGCTGCGCTCGCGGCGGCGTCCGGTGCAAGGCGTCAACCCGGAGTGCGCAACACGATGCCGCGTTACGAAATGCTCAACAACATCGCCCACCGCGACCTGCGCGTGGCCACCGACTTCGGCCCCGAGTTCGGCGACGCGGTGGGCATGCTGCCGGCCTACCCGAGCGAGTTCGCCGAGTTGCAGCGGGAATATCCGATCTTCCTGCGCAAGGACCCGGCGGACGGCGCCTGGCAGTCGGTGGCGCTGCTGGGGTTCGAGCAGCACGAGAACCTGTTCCTGCACGAGCGGCGCTGGACGGCCTCGTATCTGCCCGGGGCGGCGGCCAAGGGGCCGTTCCTGATCGGCTTCCAGGAGCAGCGCATCGATGGCGTGCTCACCCAGGAAGCGGTGCTGCACGTGGACATGGAGCATCCGCGGGTGACGGCGATGCAGGGCGAGCCGGTGTTCCTGCCGCAGGGCGGCAACACGGCCTATCTCGACCACATCGCCACGGTGCTGCGCGGCATCCACGAGGGCCATGCCTTCGGCGCGGACATGTTCGCCGCGCTGGATGCGCACGGGCTGATCCAGCCGGTGGCGCTCGACGTGCAACTCGATGCGCAGCATCGGGTCGGCGTCAATGGCCTGCACGCAATCGACCGTGAGCGCCTGGCCCAGTTGGACGGTGCCGCGCTGGCCGCGCTCAATCGCGCCGGCTATCTGGAAGGGGCTTACCTGATGCTGGCCTCGCTGCACAACATGCGCCGCCTGATCGCCGAGAAACAGCGACGCCTGCGCCTGCACGATGCCGCTGGCGCGGCAGGCAGGAACTGAGCATGCCGGACGGCGGCGCCATGCGGACACTGGAGGGCGTGCAGCCCACCGCGTTGCCACTGCAGGACCTGGTGGCGGCCGGGGAGCCGGTGGTGCTGCGCGGCATCGCGCGCGACTGGGGGCTGGTGCAGGCCGGGCTGCGCTCCATGCAGGATGCCCTGGCCTACCTGCGCGGCTTCGACGCGGGCGTGCCTGTTCCGTATTCGTTCGGCGAACCCGGGATCGAAGGACGCCCGTTCTACAACGCCGAGTTCACCGCGTTGAATTTCGAGGTCCGCCGCGGACCGCTCACGCAGGTGCTGGACGCGATCGCCGCGACCTTCGAGGATCCGCGGCCGCCCACCTACTATGTCGCGTCGCTGCCGATCGATCGGGCGCTGCCCGGATTCGCGCAGGCCAACGATGCCGGCCTGGCCGGGCAGGGCATCGATGCACTGGCGAGCATCTGGATCGGCAACCGCGTGACCGCCTCCTGCCATTTCGACACGCCGGACAACCTGGCCTGCTGTGCGGTGGGCCGGCGCCGCGTCACCCTGTTTCCGCCGGAGCAGATCGACAATCTATATCCGGGGCCGCTGGACCCCACGCCCGGCGGCCAGGTGGTCAGCGTGGTCGATGTCGACCGCCCCGACTTCGTGCGCTACCCGCGCTTCCGCGATGCATTGGCCAGCGCGCGGCACGCCGAGCTGGAGCCGGGCGATGCGCTCTTCATCCCAAGCATGTGGTGGCACCACGTGCGCAGCCTGGCGCCGTTCAACGTGCTGGTGAACTACTGGTGGCGCAGTGCGCCGGCCTTCCTGCCCTCGCCGCTGACGGCGCTGCAGCATGCGATGTGGGCGCTGCGCGATCTGCCGGCGCGCGAGAAGCAGGCCTGGGCCAAGCTCTTCGATTACTACGTGTTCGGCCCCGGCGAACGCGCAGGGCAGCACCTGCCTGAGGCCGCGCGGGGCGAACTGGCCCCGTTCGACGAGGCACGGGCGCGCCGGGTGCGCGCGCAGTTGCTGGCGCGGCTCAACCGCTGATGGGGATCTTGCCGTGAACCTGGCCAACACCACGGACGGACGCATCCGCAAGGTCGTCATCGCCGGGGGCGGCACCGCAGGCTGGCTGGCCGGCTGCGCGCTGGCCCACCAGTTCCGCGATCGCCTGGACATCATCCTGGTGGAGTCCGAACAGATCGGCACCGTGGGCGTCGGCGAGTCGACCGTGCCGCCGATCCGCACGTTCCACCGCTTTTTGCAGATCGACGAGCAGGAGTTCCTGCGCGCCGTGGCCGGCACGTTCAAGCTGTCGATCTCGTTCGAACATTGGCGCCGTCCGGGCGACCGCTTCATCCATCCATTCGGCACGATCGGGCAGGGCACCTGGGCCACGCCGTTCCATCATTTCTGGCTGGACAGCCTGCGCCGCGGCATGCCGTCGGACCTGGGCGATTTCTGCCTGGAGAGCGTTGCCTCGCGTGCGGACAGGTTCTCGCTGGAGACCCAGCCGCAGGTCAACTATGCCTATCACTTCGATGCCGCGCTCTACGCGAAGTTCCTGCGCAAGAAGGCCGAAGGCTACGGCCTGCGCCGGGTGGAAGGGCAGATCCGCGAGGTGCGGCAGCATGCGCATGACGGTTCGGTCGCGTCGCTGCTGCTGGAAGACGGGCAGCTCATCGAGGGCGACCTGTTCATCGACTGCACCGGGTTCCGCGGCCTGCTGACCGAGCAGACCCTGCACACCGGCTACGAGGACTGGCGCGAGTGGTTGCCCAGCGATCGCGCCGTGGCGGTGCAGACCGAGGCGGTCGCGCCGCCGGTGCCGTATACCCGTGCCATCGCGCACGAGGCCGGGTGGCGCTGGCATATCGCCCTGCAGCACCGGGTCGGCTGCGGGCTGGTGTTCTCCAGTCGGCACATGTCCGACGACGAGGCGCACGCCAAGCTGCTGCGCGACGTCGACGGTCCGCCGCTGCGCGACCCGTGGCTGGTGCCGTTTCGCAGCGGGCGCAGGTTGCAGGCCTGGAACAGGAACGTGGTGGCACTGGGCCTGGCCAGCGGCTTCATCGAGCCGCTGGAATCGACCAGCATCCACCTGACCATCAGTGCGGTGGTGCGCCTGATCCAGCTGTTTCCGCACGAGGGCATCAGCCCGGCGCTGGTGGAGCTGTACAACACGGTCAGCCGCCAGGAGATGGAGCACGTGCGCGATTTCATCATCCTGCACTACCACGCCACCCAGCGCGACGAGCCGATGTGGAAAGCCTGCCGCGAGATGGCGCTGCCGGAGTCGCTGGCGATCCGGCTGTGCGCCTGGCGCGAGCGGGCGCACGCCTGGCAGGACCCCGGCGAGTTGTTCCGCGTGGATTCCTGGACCAGCGTATTGCTGGGGCAGGGCATCCAGCCGGGACCGCCGCATCCGCTGGCCGCCGCCATCGGCGACGTGGACCTGCGCACGCTGCTGACGCGGATCCGCCAGCCGCTGCAACAGGCCAGCGCGGCGATGCCGTCGCAGGCGGAATTCATCGAGCGCTACTGCAAGGCGACCCCGGACGTCTGGCAGCGGAGCGCGTCCCTGGCGTAACGACACACACGCTGTCGTCCAAAAATGATAGCGCTAACGAAAAGGCGGTACGACGTGGAAGAACGGGAACTGGTAGCCGGAATCGATGCGGGAACGCAGAGCCTGAAGGTCGTGGTCTACGACCCGGTCGGGCGCAGCGTCGTGGCCAGCAGCAGTGCCCCGCTGGAGTTGCATTCCGCCGCCGATGGCAGCCGTGAACAACATCCGGCCGACTGGGTCGCGGCCCTGCAGGCCTGCTTCCGGGCCATCGATCCTGCGCTGCGCTCGCGCCTCGGCGCGCTGGCGGTCTCGGGCCAGCAGCATGGGTTCGTGCCGGTCGATGCGGCAGGCGAGGTGCTGGCACCGGCCAAGCTGTGGTGCGACACCAGCACCTCGGCCGAGTGCGTGCAGATCATGGACGCACTCGGCGGCGCGGCGCGCACCATCGCACTGGCGGGCAACCCGATCCTGGCCGGCTACACCGCGTCCAAGCTGCCGTGGACGAAGACCCACCGGCCCGACGCGTATGCGCGCCTCGCCACGATCCTGCTGCCGCACGACTACCTCAACTTCGTGCTGACCGGCCAGCGCTTCTGCGAATACGGCGATGCGTCGGGCACGGGCTGGCTGAACGTGCGCACCCGCACCTGGTCGACCGAGCTGCTGCGCGCCACCGATCCGCAGCGCGACCTGGCGGATTGCCTGCCGCGTTTCGCCGCGCCCGATGCGTTGTTCGATATCGCCCCGGCCGCCGCCGCCATGCTGGGCGTGCCGCCGACGCTGAAGGTCGCCGTCGGCGGCGGCGACAACATGATGGCGGCCGTCGGCACCGGCTGCGTCGTGCCCGGCCGCCTGGCGATGAGCCTGGGCACCTCCGGCACCCTGTTCGCCTATTCCGACACGCCGGTGGTCGATCCGGACGGTGCGTGGGCCGCGTTCTGCTCCTCCACCGGTGGCTGGCTGCCGCTGATCTGCACGATGAACTGCACCGTGGCGACCGAACAGGTCGCCGCCGCGTTCGGCTTCAGCACCCGCGACGGCGATGCGCATCTGCACGCCACTGCGCCCGGCGCCGACGGACTGGTGATGTTGCCGTTCCTCAACGGCGAGCGCACGCCGGACCTGCCGCTGGGCAAGGGCCTGCTGGCGGGCCTGGACACGCACAACATGACCCCGGCCCACCTCTATCGCGCGGCGATGGAAGGGGCGACCTACAGCCTGAAGTACGGCTTCGATGCGTTCGTGCGCGCCGGCATGCAGTTCGACCGCATCGTGCTGACCGGCGGCGGCAGCAACAGCGGCGCGTGGCGGCAACTGGTGGCCGATGTGTTCGGCCTGCCGGTGGACGTGCCCACGCAGCCGGAAGGCGCGGCCTTCGGTGCGGCCTTGCAGGCGCTGTGGGCGATAGGCCTGGCACGCGGCGATGCCGCCTCGATCGCCGACATCGCGCAACGGCATGTGGCGGTCGATCCGCAGCTGTCGGCCCGTCCGGATCCGGCGCGCACCCAGGCCTATGCCGCGGCCTATGCGCGTTTCCTGCGTCATCTCGACGCCATGACGCCGCTGTCGCGCGGCTGATCCTCCGTTTCGCTCCCCTCCCACCACGACAGGACCACGCACCATGCACACCCAGCCCTTCATCGGCGCCAAGGAATACTTCCCCGGCATCGGCCGCATCCCCTTCGAAGGCCGCGGCTCGGACAATCCATTGGCCTTCAAGATCTATGACGCCAACAAGGTCGTCGGCGGCAAGACCATGCAGGACCATCTGCGCTTTGCGGTGTGCTACTGGCACACCTTCTGCAATGCCGGGCAGGATCCGTTCGGTCCGGGCACGCGCCAGTTCCCGTGGGAGGTCGGCGCGCCGCTGGCCAGCGCCGAGGCGAAAGTGGATGCGGCGTTCGAGTTCTTCACCAAGCTCGGCGTGCCGTACTGGTGTTTCCACGACATCGACCTGGCACCGGACGCCGACGATGCCGGCCAATACGAGAAGAACCTCAGGCACATGGTCGGCCTGGCCAAGGCGCGCCAGGACGCGACTGGCATGAAACTGCTTTGGGGCACGGCCAATCTGTTCTCGCATCCGCGCTACATGAACGGTGCCGCGACCAATCCCGATTTCGCCGTGGTGGCGCGCGCCGCCGTGCAGGTCAAGGCGGCGCTGGAGGCGACGGTGGAACTGGGCGGCGAGCACTACGTGTTCTGGGGCGGCCGCGAAGGCTATGCCTCGCTGGTCAACACGCAGATGAAGCGCGAACTCGAGCACTTCGCGCGCTTCCTCAGCATGGCGCGCGACTACGGCCGCAGCATCGGCCTGAAAGGCAACTTCCTGATCGAGCCCAAGCCGATGGAGCCGATGAAGCACCAGTACGACTTCGACAGCGCGACGGTGGCGGGCTTCCTCAAGCAGCATGGCCTGGACAAGGACTTCAAGCTCAACATCGAGGCCAACCACGCCACGCTGTCCGGCCACACCTTCGAACACGACCTGCAGGTCGCTTCCGACCACGGCCTGCTGGGCAGCATCGACGCCAACCGCGGCAACGCGCAGAACGGCTGGGATACCGACCAGTTCCCCACCGACCTGTACGACACCGTCGGCGCCATGCTGGTGGTACTGCGCCAGGGCGGCCTGGAAGGCGGCCTGAACTTCGACGCCAAGGTGCGCCGCGAGTCCACCGAACTGGAGGATCTGTTCATTGCCCACATCGGCGGCATGGATGCCTTCGCCCGCGGGCTGGAAGTGGCCCACGCGCTGCTCACCGACTCGCCCTGGGAACAGTGGCGCCAGGAGCGCTATGCCAGCTTCGACAGCGGCGCCGGCCAGGACTTCGCGCGCGGCGCGCTCGGCCTCGCCGAGCTGGCCGCAGTGGGGGCGAAGGGCGGCGAGCCGCGGCAGATCAGCGGCCGCCAGGAGCGCTACGAGAACCTGATCAACCAGTACCTGCTGCGCTGAGCGCGGCGGCAAGGAGCAGCGCCGTGACCGACACCCATTCCACCCGCCACAGCGGCGCGTTGTTGGCCGCGCTGCTGCTGGCGCTTGCCGTGTGCAAGGGCGACGTCCACGCCGCGGCGCCCGCCCGCGCGGAGGCCAGCCCCTGGCCCAGCGTGCGCTGGCCGCTGCCCGAGGATCCCGCGCTGGAACAGCGCCTCACCGACCTGATCGCCACCATGACGGTGGAGGAGAAGGTCGGCCAGCTGGTGCAGGGCGACATCGGCAGCCTCACCCCGGAGGACGTGCGCAGGTATCGGTTGGGGTCGATCCTGGCCGGCGGCAACTCCGATCCCGGCGGCCGCTACGATGCCGCGCCGGCCGAATGGCTGGCGCTGGCCGATGCCTTCTATGCCGCGTCGATGGATACCTCGCACGGCGGCAAGGCGATTCCGGTGCTGTTCGGCATCGATGCGGTGCACGGGCAGAGCAACATCGTCGGCGCCACGCTGTTCCCGCACAACATCGGCCTGGGCGCGACCCGCAACCCGGCGCTGCTGCACCGGATCGGCGAAATCACCGCGCTGGAAACGCGCGCCACCGGCATGGAGTGGACCTTCGCGCCGACCGTGGCGGTGCCGCAGGACGATCGCTGGGGGCGCACCTACGAGGGCTATTCCGAATCGCCCGAGGTGGTGGCCAGCTACGCCGGCGCGATGGTCGAAGGGCTGCAGGGCAAGGTGGGCACGCCGGACTTCCTCGATGGCCGCCATGTGATCGCCTCGGTCAAGCATTTCCTGGGCGATGGCGGCACCACCGACGGCCGGGACCAGGGCGACACCAAAATCGGCGAAGCCGAGCTGGTGCGCATTCATGCCGCTGGCTATCCGCCGGCCATCGCCGCCGGTGCGCAGACCGCGATGGCCTCGTTCAACAGCGTCAACGGCGAAAAGATGCACGGCCACAAGGCGTACCTGACCGATGCGCTGAAGGGACGCATGCACTTCGGCGGCTTCGTGGTCGGCGACTGGAACGGCCACGGACAGGTCAAGGGCTGCACGCCCACCGACTGCCCGGCCACCATCAACGCCGGCCTGGACATGGCCATGGCCTCGGACAGTTGGAAGGGCTTCTACACCACCACGCTGGCGGCGGCGAAGAACGGCACCATCTCGCAACAGCGCCTGGACGATGCTGTGCGCCGGATCCTGCGGGTCAAGATGCGGCTGGGCCTGTTCGAGGCGGGCAAGCCGTCGGCGCGCGCGGTCGGTGGGCAGTTCGCGCTGATCGGCGCACCGGCGCATCGCGCGGTGGCACGGCAGGCGGTGCGCGAGTCGCTGGTGCTGCTGAAGAACCAGGGCGGTCTGCTGCCGCTGTCGCCGAAGCAGCGCATCCTGGTGACCGGCGACGGCGCCAACGACGTCGGCAAGCAGGCCGGCGGCTGGACGCTGAACTGGCAGGGCACCGGCACCACCCGCAAGGACTTCCCGAATGCGGACACCATCTACGAAGGGTTCGCGCAGCAGGCCAAGGCCGCGGGCGGCGAGGCCGTGCTGGCGGTCGACGGCAAGTACACGACTAGGCCGGACGTGGCGGTGGTGGTGTTCGGCGAGAATCCCTACGCGGAGTTCCAGGGCGATCGGCCGACCCTGGCCTACAAGCCAGGAGACGACACCGACCTGGCGCTGATCAAGCGGCTCAAGGCCGATGGCATTCCCGTGGTCGCGGTGTTCCTCAGCGGGCGCCCGCTGTGGGTCAACCGCGAACTCAACGCGGCCGATGCCTTCGTGGCGGCGTGGCTGCCCGGATCGGAAGGCGCGGGTATCGCCGACGTGTTGCTGCGTACTGCGCAGGGCGGCGTGCAGCACGACTTCAAGGGCACGCTGAGCTTCAGTTGGCCGCGCACGGCCACGCAGTACGCCAACAACGTGGGGCAGAAGGGCTACGACCCGCTGTTCGCCTTCGGCTACGGCCTGCGCTATGCCGACAACGGCAACCTGGCCAGGTTGCCGGAAGTCTCCGGCCTCACCGGCAACGAAGGTGCGGCCGGTGTGTTCTTCGCCCGCGGCGCGGCCGGCCCGGGCATGGCCCTGCGCCTGGAAGGAAGCAACGGGCAGGGCGTGACCGTCACCCGCGTGCCGGAATCGCTCGACGGCGCGCTGTTGAACGTCACCGGCGTGGATCACCTGGCGCAGGAAGACGGGCGCCGCCTCGCCTGGTCGGGCGGACGCGAAGCAGTGGTCGCGCTGCAGTCGCATACGCCGCTGGACCTGCAGCGCGAGAGCAACGGCGACCTGATGCTGGTGACCACGCTGCGGGTGGACGCCGCACCGCGGGGCGAGGCGTGGCTGGCGGTCGGCTGCGGCAGCGGCTGCACTGCGCGGGTGGCGATCGGGCCGACGCTGACCGCCCTGCCGGTGGGCCAGTGGACGCGCGTGGGCGTGCCGCTCAAGTGCCTGGCGGCGGCCGGCGCGGATCTGGGCAAGCTGGATCGCCCCTGGGCATTGGCGACGGCGGGCACGATGACGCTGTCGGTGTCGCGGGTCGCGCTCGGCGCACTCAACGAAGCGGAGACCACCGTCGCATGCCCGAGCGCATGAGCCTGCGTCCTGCGCTAGCGCCCCTTGGGCGGACCGGCGACCGAACCGCGCAGCACCAGCCGGTGCGGCACCACGTGGTCGCTGGACACGCGCGCATCGTCGCGCTTGCGGCGGATGCTGCGCAGCAGGATGTCGATGGCGGCGTCGGCCATCGAGGCGATCGGTTGGTGGATGGTGGTCAGCTCCGGCCAGACGGTGGTGGCGGCCGAGGTGTCGTCGAAGCCCACCACCGACAGGTCGCGCGGCACTTCCAGGCCGCGCCGGTGCGCGACCGAGATCGCCGCCGCGCCCATGTCGTCGTTGCTGGCGAAGATCGCGGTCGGTGGCCGCCGCTGCGACAGCAGCTTCTCGGCGGCGGCCAGCCCCGAGCGGTAGGTGTAGTCCCCCTGCTGGACCAGGCCGGGTTCGATCTTCAGCCCGGCCTCCTGCAGGGCGGTGACGAAGCCCTCGTAGCGCCGCGCGCTGGCGCTGAGATCCTGGCGGCCGCGGATGAAGCCGATGCGCCGATGGCCCTGGCCGATCAGGTGCTCGGCCATCTCCTTGCCCGCGTGGAAGTCGTCGATGCGCACGCAGGAGATCGCGTCGCTGAGCCGCCCCGCGGCGATCGCGACCACCGGGATGCCGGCCTTGACCAGTTCGGTCACCGCCGCCTGCGACTCGCACAACGGCGGCGGCAGGATCACGCCGTCCACGCGCCCGCCCAGGGCACGCGCGGCCTTGCGCTCGGCGTCGGCGTCCAGGTCTTCCCAGTAGTGGATGACCAACTGGATGGCGGCGTTGGACGCCACGCGCAGCAAACCGACCAGCAGTTCGCGCAGGTAGGCGCCGCTGGGATTGGTGTAGATCAGGGCGATGCGCGTGTGCTGCGCGGCGGCCAGCGAACTGGCGGCCAGGTTGGGCGTATAGCCCAGCTCGCGCACCGCGCGCATCACGCGCTCGCGCGTGGCATCGCGCACCTTGCCCTGGTTGATGGCGCGCGAGACGGTCATCGGCGAGACGCCGGCCAGGGCCGCCACCTCGTCGATCGTCACCCCGCTGGTCTTGCGGCGGACCGCTTTCTTCGGCTTGTCCAAAACGCGTTCCCTTGGTTCTTCCTGACGCTGCCGCGTCGCGGGCACGCCCGCAGCTTACAAGGTTTGCAGGCGCTGCCTGGTGGGCATTCGCATGTCATTCGGTGTCACTGGATGGCGTGTGCTGCCATCGCGCTGATGGCCTGCGCGGGCGGCGTGCGTGCGGAGGACGGCGCCGCGCTGTGGCTGCGGTACCTGCCGTCGCAAGGCGCCGCGCGCACGATGGACGCGCGCATGCGCCTGGACGCCGTGGTGGCGCCGGAGCAGACGCCGACGCAGCGCGTGGCGCGCGACGAGCTGGTGCGTGGCCTTACCGGCCTGTCCGGACGCGCGCCGGCGATGCAGGCCGCGGCGACCGGCGACCACGCCGTGGTGCTGGGCACGCCGCAGTCGTCGCCAGCGCTTGCGCCGTTCCGCGAAGAGATCGCGGCGCTGGGCGAGGAGGGCTACCTGCTCAAGCGCGCCCGCATCGATGGGCACACGGTGCTGCTGGTGGCCGCACGCCGCGATATCGGCGTGCTGTACGGGGTGTTCCATCTGCTGCGCCTGCTGCAGACCGGTGCATCGCTCGACGCGCTCGCGGTGCGCGAGTCGCCACGGATCCGGCTGCGCGTGCTCGACCACTGGGACGACCTGGACGGCCATGTCGAGCGCGGCTATGCCGGCCGTTCGTTGTGGGACTGGCAGAGCCTGCCGGAGTGGCGCGACCCGCGTTACACCGACTACGCGCGCGCCAATGCCTCGGTCGGCATCAACGGGACGGTGTTGAACAACGTCAACGCCAATGCGCAGAGCCTGGCGCCGGCCTACCTCGCCAAGGCGGCGGCGCTGGCGGACGTGTTCCGGCCCTACGGCATCCGCGTGTACCTGAGTGCACGCTTCAGCGCGCCGATCGAACTGGGCGGGTTGAATACCGCCGATCCGCACGATCCGGCCGTGCAGCGCTGGTGGCGCGACAAGGCCGACGAGATCTATGCGCGCATTCCCGATTTCGGCGGCTTCCTGGTCAAGGCCAATTCCGAGGGACAGCCCGGCCCGCAGGACTACGGCCGCTCGCATGCCGACGGCGCCAACCTGCTGGCCGATGCGCTGGCGCCCCACGGCGGCGTGGTGATGTGGCGGGCCTTCGTCTACGCCCACGACGTGCCGGTGGAT
Organism: Xanthomonas sp. D-109; assembly: GCF_017746095.1. Lineage (NCBI taxonomy): Bacteria > Pseudomonadati > Pseudomonadota > Gammaproteobacteria > Lysobacterales > Lysobacteraceae > Xanthomonas > Xanthomonas sp. D-109. Next base: position 84,271 of record NZ_JAGHWV010000013.1, on the reverse strand, counting down.
CGCGCGATGCAGGCGTACACCGAGTTCGTCGGCCTCGACGGCGCCTTCCGCCCGAACGTGATCGTGCAGGTCAAGAACGGGCCCATCGACTTCCAGCCGCGCGAACCCTTCCATCCACTGTTCGGCGCGATGCCGCGCACGCCGCTGATGCTGGAGGTGCAGATCACCAAGGAGTATCTGGGCTTCGCCACGCACCTGGTGTACCTGGGGCCGCTGTACGAGGAGGTGCTGCAGTCCGACACCTACGCCCGCGGCGCAGGGTCCACGGTGGCGGACGTGGTGGATGGCACATTGGAGGGCCATGCCCTGACCGGCATCGCCGGCGTCGCCAACATCGGCAACGACCGCAACTGGAGCGGATCGCACTTCGACCAGGCCAACTGGTATGCCTTCGGTCGCCTGGCCTGGAATCCGCACCAATCCGCCCGCACCATCGCCGAGGACTGGGCGGCGATGACGTTCTCGCCGGCGCCCGAGGTGGTGCAGCCCATCGTGGGGATGATGATGGGCTCGCGCGAGGCGGCGGTGAACTACATGACCCCGCTGGGCCTGCACCACCTGATGGCGCGCGGCCACCACTACGGTCCCGGCCCCTGGGTGGACGGCGGCCCGCGCGCGGACTGGACGGCGGTGTACTACCACCGCGCCGATCGCGATGGCATCGGTTTCGATCGCACTGCGCATGGCAGCAATGCGGTGAGCCAGTACGCGCCGGACGTGGCGGCCGTGTATGGCGACCCGGCGCGGGTGCCCGAGTCGCTGCTGCTGTGGTTCCACCACGTCCCGTGGGACCACCGCATGGCCTCCGGACGGCCGTTGTGGGACGAACTGGTCGGCCGCTATACGCAAGGCGTGCGTCAGGTGCAGGCCATGCAGGCCACCTGGGATGGGCTGCGCGGCAAGGTGGACGCCGAGCGGCATGCGCAGGTGGCGGCGTTCCTGCGCATCCAGCTGCGCGAAGCGCAGTGGTGGCGCGATGCCAGCGTGGCGTACTTCCAGTCGGTCAGCGGGCGGCCGTTGCCCGCGGGCGAAATCGCGCCGCCGCATCCGCTGGCCTGGTACCAGGCCCTGCAGTTTCCTTCCGCACCGGGAGATGGACGATGAAGCCGACCACGTGGACGGGCTGGTTGCTGGCGGCGGCCTTGGGGTGCAGCGCCACGCCCGGCATGGCGCAGGACGCGGCGCCGCTGCTGTTGCATGCGCTGTTCCAGGATCACGCCGTGCTGCAACGCGACCGGCCGATGCCGGTGTGGGGGAACGCCGCGCCGGGTGCCACGGTGTCGGTGACCTTCGCCCGGCAGACCGTCAGCGCACGTGCCGATACCGGTGGTCGCTGGCGTGCCATGCTCAAGCCGGTCGCCGCGGGCGGTCCTTACGAGATGACCGTGCGCGCGGGACAGGCGCGCCAGGTCGTGCGCGATGTGTTGGTGGGCGATGTGTGGCTGTGTTCCGGTCAGTCGAACATGGAGCTGCCGGTATGGCGCGCGCTGGATGCGAGCCGCGAACTGGCCGCGGCCGCCGAGCCGAGCATCCGCCTGTTCACCGTGCCCAAGGCCGCGGCGGTCGCGCCGCAGGATGTGTTCGCGGCTGCGGTCGCATGGCGACCCGCGGCGCCGGACACGGTGCGGGATTTTTCCGCCGCGTGCTTCTACTTCGCACGCGAGCTGCAGAAGACGGTCAAGGTACCGATGGGGCTGATCCAGTCGGCCTGGGGCGGTGCGCGGATCGAGGCCTGGACCAGCGCCGACGCCCTGCGTGCGCAGGGTGGCATGGACGAGGCGCTGGACGTGCTGGCGCTGTCTGCCACCGACCCCATCGCGGCGAGCGCGCGCTGGGGCCGGCACTGGCAGCAGTGGTGGACCACACGCGCCGGTGCCAGGTCGGGCGATACGCCATGGCAACCCGGTGTTGACAGCACGGGGTGGCAGGACGCGCCAGAGGCGCTCGGCGCATGGGAGCGCTGGGGCGTACCGGCGCTGGCCGACTACAACGGCATGGTCTGGTATCGCACGCAGGTCACCCTGAGCGCCGCGCAGGCGGCGCAGGGCGCACGGCTGGTACTGGGGCCGGTCGACGAAACCGACGTGACCTGGGTGAACGGCGTGGCCGTGGGCAGCCAGAACGCGCCGAGCGATCCACGCCGGTATGCGCTTGCGCCCGGCCTGTTGAAGGCGGGCACCAACACGGTGGTCGTCAACGTGCTGGATACCTACGGCGAAGGCGGACTGGCGGGCTCCGCCAGTGCGCATGCCGTGGAATTGGCCGATGGCACGCGCATCGTCCTGGATCGGCATTGGCAGTATCGGGTCGCTCCCGATCCGCAGTCACCGCCGCTGGCGCCGTGGCATGCCGCCTCCGGTATGTCGACGCTGTACAACGGCATGATCGCGCCGCTGGGACGTTACGGGCTGCGCGGCATGCTGTGGTACCAGGGCGAATCCAACACCGGCGAGGGCGCGGCTTATGCGACGCGGCTGCGCGGCTTGCGCGACGACTGGCGCCGGCAGTTCGGTGCAAAGATGCCGCTGCTGGTGGTGCAGCTCGCCGGCTATGGCCTGCCGCCGCAGGCCCCGGTGGAGAGCGGCTGGGCGCAGGTGCGCGAGGCGCAGCGCCGCGTGGCCGCGGAAGACCCGTACAGCGGCCTCGCGGTGGCCATCGACATCGGCGATGCCTACGACATCCATCCGCCGAACAAGCAGGAACTGGGACGACGCCTGGCACAGGTGGCGCGTCACGTGGTCTATGGCGAACGCGCACTGGCACCATCCGGTCCGACGCCACGCACGGCGTCGCGCGCGCAGGGCGCAGTGCGGATCGCGTTCGACGATGTCGCCGGCCGCCTGGTCACGACCGGCGCCAACGGCCCCATCGGCTTCGAACTCTGCGACGCGCAGGCGCAGCGCTGTACCTATGCCGATGCCGCGCTGGACGGGCGCGACGTGGTGCTGCGCAGCCCGCAGGCCGCCTCCGCCATGCGCGTGCGCTACTGCTGGGCTGATGGCCCGGTCTGCACGTTGCGCGACAGTGCCGGCGCGCCGGCGGGGCCGTTCGAACTGCCACTTTCTGCAGAGGTTCCCTGATGCGTGCGCTGATCGCCACGGCCCTCCTGCTGCTGTCCGCGGCGTTGCAGCCGCTGTGGGCCGCGCCCGCACCGCCGGTCTACTTCGACTGGTTCGACTACGCCGGGCGCGACGCAGCCTTCGATGCGCCGTTGTCGGCCGGGCATTACCGCAACCCGATCCTGGCCGGTTTCCACGCCGACCCGAGCATTGTTCGCGCGAACGGGCGGTTCTATCTGGTCAATTCCAGCTTCACCTACTTCCCGGGCATTCCGGTGTTCGAGAGCGTCGACCTGGTGCACTGGAAACAGATCGGCAACGTGATCGAGCGGCCGACGCAACTGGATTTCGATGGCCTGAGCGTGTCGCGCGGCATCTTCGCGCCAGCCATTTCCTATCACGGCGGGGTGTTCTACGTGGTCACCACCGCCGTGGACAGCGGCGGCAACTTCATCGCCACCGCGCGCGATCCCGCCGGCCCCTGGTCGGACCCGCACTGGCTGCCGGGCATCGGCGGCATCGATCCGTCGCTGTTCTTCGATGCCGACGGCCGTGTCTACCTGCTCAACAACGACGCGCCGCCCGGCCCGGCGCGCTACGAAGGCCACCGTGCGATCTGGATGCAGCAGCTCGACCTGGCGACCTTCACCCCGGTCGGGCCGCGCAAGGTACTGATCGACGGCGGCGTGGAGCCGGCAAAGAATCCGATCTGGATCGAAGGGCCGCACCTGTATCGACGCGACGGCTGGTACTACCTGTCCGACGCCGAGGGCGGAACCGGGCCGCAGCACTCGCAGGTGGTGCTGCGCAGCCGCGAGGTCTGGGGGCCTTACCAGCCGTATGCGGGCAATCCCATCCTCACCCAGCGCGACCTGCCCGACGCTCGGCCGCTGCCGATCGCCAATGCCGGGCATGCGGACCTGGTGGAAGGGCCCGACGGTTCCTGGTGGGCGGTGTTCCTGGCCAGCCGCACCTACGACGTGCGCCACTACAACACCGGCCGCGAGACCTACCTGCTGCCGGTGCAGTGGCGCGACGGCTGGCCGGTGATCCTGCCGGCCGGGCAAGCCATCCCGTATGCGGTCAAGGCCCCGTCGTGGATGCAGGGCGAGGCGTCGCAGGCGCCGTTCACCGGCAACTTCGCCGAGCGCGACGACTTCGACGCACCGACACTTGGTCGCGGCTGGTTGCGCGTGCGCATGCCAAGGCAGGACTGGGTGGACCTGCGCACGCGTCCGGGCAGCCTGGCCGTGCATCCGCTGCCGGAGAACCTGGACACCTTGCGCAACCCCGCGTTCCTGGGGCGCCGCCAGCAGCACCTGCGCTTCGAGGCCAGCACCGCAATGACGCGCCCCGAAGCGGGCGTGGCGGCAGGGCTGGCGGCGTTCCAGAACGAGGACTGGTGGTACTTCCTCGGCGTGCGCAGTCTCGGCCGCGATCGCGTGGTGGTGTTTCTCGAAGCGCGCGCGGGCAAGGGCGCGACCAGGACCGTTGCCAGCCGCGAAGTGGACGCGTCCACGTCGCTGCGTCTGAAGATCGCCGGCGACGCCGGCACGTATGCGTTCGCGTTCGACGCCGGCACGGGGCAGGGTTGGCAGACCCTCGCCGACGACGTCGACGGAACCGTGTTGAGTACGGATCGTGCAGGCGGCTTCGTGGGCGCCCTGCTCGGTCCCTTTGCGCGCGACGAGCGCGCCCCCAGGAGCAAACGATGATGACGCGCAGGTCTTCCTTTCGCAGCGGTGTTCGCGGCCGCCTGTTCCGCACGTTGGCCCTGTGCGCCGCCACCGCGCTGGCCAGCGTGGGCCATGCCGCCGACGCCGTCGACGCCAAGCCGTGGCAGGACACCTCTGCCAGCTTCGAAGCCCGTGCGGCGGCGCTGGTCGCGCAGATGACCCTGGAGGAGAAAGCGGCGCAGATGCAGAACGCCGCGCCGGCGATCGAGCGCCTGGGTGTGCCGGCCTACGACTGGTGGAACGAGGCGCTGCATGGCGTGGCGCGGGCCGGGCAGGCCACCGTGTTTCCGCAGGCCATCGGGCTGGCCGCCACCTTCGACGTGCCGTTGATGGGGCAGGTGGCCACCACCATCAGCGACGAGGCGCGCGCCAAGCATCACCAGTTCCTGCGCGAGGGCGCGCATGGCCGCTACCAGGGACTGACCTTCTGGTCGCCGAACATCAACATCTTCCGCGACCCGCGCTGGGGCCGCGGCCAGGAAACCTACGGCGAGGATCCCTACCTCACCGCGCGCATGGGCGTGGCCTTCGTGCAGGGGCTGCAGGGCGACGACCCGGTGTACCGCAAGCTCGACGCCACCGCCAAGCATTTCGCCGTGCACAGCGGCCCGGAGGCCGACCGCCACCACTTCGACGCGCGCCCGAGCAAGCGCGACCTCTACGACACCTACCTGCCGGCGTTCGAGGCGCTGGTGAAGGAGGGCAAGGTGGACGCGGTGATGGGCGCCTACAACCGGGTGTACGGCGAGTCCGCCAGCGCCAGCCAGTTCCTGTTGCGCGACGTGCTGCGCCGCGACTGGGGCTTCACCGGCTACGTGGTGTCGGACTGCTGGGCCATCGTCGATATTTGGAAGCATCACCATCTGGCGCCCAGCCGCGAGGCCGCCGCGGCGCTGGCAGTCAGGAACGGCACCGAACTGGAGTGCGGCCAGGAGTACGCCACGCTGCCGGCGGCGGTACGCCAGGGGCTGATCGGCGAAACGGAGATCGACGATGCGGTGACGCGCCTGTTCGCCGCGCGCATGCGACTGGGCATGTTCGACCCGCCCGAGCGCGTGCGCTGGGCGCGGATTCCGGCGTCGGTGAACCAGGCGCCCGCGCACGATGCGCTGGCGCTGCAGGCCGCGCAGGAATCGCTGGTGCTGCTGAAGAACGATGGCGTGCTGCCGCTCTCGCGCACGCTCAAGCGCATCGCCGTGGTCGGCCCGACCGCCGACGACACCATGGCCTTGCTCGGCAACTACTTCGGCACACCGGCGGCGCCGGTGACGATCCTGCAGGGCATCCGCGACGCGGCCAAGGGCATCGAGGTGCGCTATGCGCGCGGCGTGGATCTGGTCGAAGGGCGCGACGATCCGAGCGCCACGCCGCTGATCGAGCCGACATATCTGCGGCCCTCGGCGGACTCGCCGGAACGCGGCCTGCGCGGCGAATACTTCCGCACGCCCGATCTGTCGGGGACGCCGGCGCTGGTTCGCACCGACGCGCAGATCGGCTTCCGCTGGGACCGCGGTTCGCCGACCGACAACCTGCTGGCCCGCGGCGAAGCGGGGCCGGGGCAGGGCATTCCCAACGATCATTTCAGCATCCGCTGGAGCGGTCAGTTGCTGCCGCCTGTCTCGGGCCGCTATCGGATCGAGGCGGCGGCCGATGACGGCTTCCGTCTTTACCTGGACGGGAAGCTCGTGCTGGATCACTGGACCGACAGCGAGCGCATGCGCGCCGACGGCGTGGACCTGGAGCTGCAGGCGGGCCGCGCCTATGCGGTGACGCTGGAGTACTACGACGCCGAGCGCGACGCGGGCGTGCGCCTGGGCTGGCGCATGCCCGGGGCGAAGCCACCGTTCGACGAGGCGCTGGATGCCGCGCGCAGCGCCGATGTGGTGGTGTTCGTCGGCGGGCTGACCGGCGACGTCGAGGGCGAAGAGATGAAGGTGGACTATCCGGGCTTCGCCGGCGGCGACCGCACCGACCTGCGCCTGCCCGCGCCGCAACGCGCCTTGCTGGAGGCACTGCACGCCACCGGCAAGCCGGTGGTGATGGTGCTGACCGGCGGCTCGGCGCTGGCGGTGGACTGGGCGCAGGCGCATCTGCCGGCGATCCTGATGAGCTGGTATCCCGGGCAGCGCGGCGGCACCGCGGTGGGCCAGGCGCTGTTCGGCGAGGTCAACCCCTCGGGGCGCCTGCCGGTGACGTTCTACCGGGCGGACCAGGCGCTGCCCGCCTTCGACGACTACGCGATGGAAGGCCGCACCTACCGCTACTTCCGCGGCACCCCGCTGTATCCGTTCGGTCACGGGCTGTCGTATACGCGCTTCGACTACGGCAGGCTGCACCTGGATGCGCCGCGCATCGCCGACGACGGACGCCTCAAGGTGCAGGTGGAGGTGGCCAACACCGGCAAGCGCGCCGGCGACGAAGTGGCGCAGCTATACGTACGGCGGCTGGCGGCCGCGCCCGGCGACGCGCAGCAAACGCTGCGCGGCTTCCAGCGCGTTCGCCTGGCCCCTGGCGAGCGACGGACCCTGACGTTCGAACTGGACGCGCACCAGGCGCTGCGTCAGTACGACGAGGGACGCGGCGCGTATGTCGTGCCGGCAGGAAGCTACGAAGTGCGCATCGGCGGCTCCAGTGCCGATGCCCGCGTGCGTGCCGGCTTCACCGTGGAGGCGCGCCGTGACTGAGCCCCGCAGTGCGGAGACCGCCGCGCACACGCTGTCGGTGCGCGAGAAGCTGGGCTACAGCCTGGGCGACCTGGCGGCGAACCTGATCTTCCAGACGCTGATCACCTACCTGGCCTTCTTCTACACCGATGTGTACCGGTTGCCGGCCGCCACGGCGGCGACGGTCATCTTCGTGATCGGCCTGCTCGGCGCGTTCGTGTTCACCCCGCTGATCGGCATCGCCGCCGACCGCACGGCCACGCGCTGGGGCAAGTTCCGGCCGTGGATCCTGTGGACGGCGATCCCGTTCGGCGTGCTGTCGCTGCTGGCCTTCAGCACGCCGGACCTGGGCGCGCGCGGCAAGGTGCTGTACGCCCTGACCACCTATGGCCTGCTGATGCTGGTGTATGCGGCCAACAACCTGCCGTATTCGGCGCTCAGCGGCGTGCTCACCGGCAACATGACCCAGCGCAACAGCCTGTCGGCCTACCGCTTCGTGGCGGTGATGATCGCGCAGTTCATCATCCAGGTGCTGCTGTTGCCGCTGGTGCTGATCCTGGGCGACGGCGACAACGTGCGCGGCTTCGAACGCCTGATGACGGTGTTCGCGGTGGTGGGCACGCTGTTCTTCCTGATCACCTTCGCCACCACCCGCGAGCGCATCGTGCCGGCCAAGGAACAGAGCGCCGGCGTGCTGCAGGACCTGTCCGACCTGCTGCACAACCGGCCGTGGAAGGTGATGCTGGCGCTGACGGTGCTGGTCTTCGTCAACCTGGCGCTGAAGGGCGGCACCTACATCTACTACTTCCAGTATTACCTCAGTGAGGCTGCGCTGGCGGGCTTTCTCGACGCTTCCGGCTTCAATGGCTTCATCAGCGGGGTGAACGCGCTGCTCGGCGGATGGGGCCTGTCCGGCTTCACCTGGCCGCAGGATCCGGCGACCTCGGCATTCAGCCTGTTCAATGCCTGCGGCATCCTGTGCATGATCCTGGGCATCGGCTTCTCCCGGCGCCTGGCCGACCGCTTCGGCAAGCGCGATGCCTTCGGTGGCGCGCTGCTGATCTCCACCCTGTTCCTGCTGGCGTTCTACGTCCTGCCACCCACCGCGATCGGCGTAGCCTTCGCCGCCTTCATGCTGCACGGCTTCTGCTACGGCATCACCATCCCCTTGCTGTGGGCGATGATCGCCGACGTCGCCGACTACTCCGAATGGAAGAACCATCGCCGCGCTACCGCGATCATCTTCTCGGCGATGCTGTGCGGGCTGAAGATCGGGCTCAGCATCGGCGGCGCGCTGGTCGCCGGCATCCTGGCGCACCACGGCTACCAGGCGGGCGCGCCGCAGCAGCCGCAGGCCGTGGTGGACGGCATCCGCCTGACCGTGAGCGTCTACAGCGCCCTCCCGTTCCTGGTCGCGGTGGCGCTCTTGTTCTTCTACAGGATCGACAAACGCATGGAACGTCGCATCGAACACGAGCTGCAGGCACGTCGGCAGGACAGCGACGTGCGCGACCTCAGCGACCTCGCGGCGCATGCCATCGCGCAACCACTGGTCACCCACATCTACACGGCCGATCCATCGGCGCACGTGTTCGAGGGGCGCCTGTACATCTATCCGTCGCACGACATCGACAGCGGCGCGCCGTTCGACGACGAGGGCGGCCACTTCGGCATGGAGGACTACCACGTGCTGCGCATGGATGCGCCCGACGGCGCGGCCACCGATTGCGGCGTGGCCCTGCATTTGCGCGATGTGCCCTGGGCCAGCCGGCAGATGTGGGCGCCGGACGCGGCCCATCGCGACGGCCGCTATTACCTGTATTTCCCGGCCAAGGACGCGCAGGATCTGTTCCGCATCGGCGTGGCGGTGGCCGACCGCCCGGAAGGTCCGTTCGCCGCGGAGCCCGAGCCGATCGCCGGCACCTACTCGATCGACCCGGCCGTGTTCGAGGACGACGACGGCGCGCACTACCTGTGCTTCGGCGGTATCTGGGGCGGGCAGTTGCAGAAGTACCGAGACGGCCGCTTCGATGCGGCGCATGCCGAGCCTGTCGGCGACGAACCGGCGCTGGGGCCGCGGATCGCCAGGCTGGACCCCGGCATGACGCAGTTGGCGGAGCCCACACGCGAAATCGTGATCCTCGACGAGCAAGGGCAACCGCTGCGTGCCGACGATCATGCGCGCCGCTTCTTCGAGGGGCCGTGGCTGCACAAGGACCAGGGCCGCTACTACCTGTCCTACTCCACAGGCAACACGCACCTGCTGTGCTACGCCATCGGCGACAACCCGTATGGACCGTTCACCTATCGCGGCGTGCTGCTCAAGCCGGTGGTGGGCTGGACCACGCACCACTCCATCTGCAGGTTCGAAGGCCGGTGGTACCTGTTCTATCACGATGCCCTGTTGTCCGGCGGCGTGACCCACCTGCGCTCGGTCAAGTGCACGCCGCTGCACATCGAGCCGGATGGCAGCATTCGCACTGTCGATCCCTATGGTGGCTGAAAAGCCGTCGCCCAGTGACCCCCCTGTGGGAGTCGGCTGCCATGCAGCCGCGGCGCGCGAAGTGCTCGCTTTCCGATGGCGCAATGCGTCGGGACTGAAGTCCCTCCCACAGTGCACCCGGCAGGCTCGCCGTAAGTCTCTGTGGGAGCAACTTCGGTCGCGACGAGTGAAGCCATCCAATGACCGATTGCGACAGCAGTCGGGAATGAAGTCACTCTCACCGTGCACCTGGCAGGCTCGCCGTAGGCCTGTGTGGGAGCGACTTCAGTCGCGACGAGTGAAGCCATCCAATCACCGATTGCGACAGCAGTCGGGACTGAAGGTCCTCCCGCAATTGCGATAGCCAGCTAGCCACAAACCAACCAGGCGCAGCGCCGCTACACCGACCGCGGCAACAGCTCCAACCCCTGGATCTCGCGAATCCCCAGTCCCGGCGCATCGCCAATCCGGATCTGCGCCTCGTCGAACTGCACCCCGCCCACCACCGGGTCGAACGCCCCCAGCGACGGGCCGTCCAGGTCCACCTTGGTGATGACGTCCGCGCGCGCCACCGCCAGGTGCGCCGCCGCGGCCACACCGATGCTCGATTCGAGCATGCAGCCGATCATGCACGGCACCCCGTACACCGCGGCGATATCGGCGATGCGCAGCGCATTGGACAGGCCGCCGGCCTTGATCAGCTTGATGTTGACGATGTCCGCCGCGCGCCGCTGCAGCAGCGTGATCGCCTGCGCCGGCGAGAACACGCTCTCGTCGGCCATCACCGGGGTCTGCACGCGCTCGGTCACGTACTGCAGGCCGTCCACGTCGCCGGCCTTGACCGGCTGCTCCAGCAGTTCCAGCGTCACCCCGGCGCGCTCCAGCGCGTGCATCGCCTGCACCGCCTGCTTCGGCGTCCAGCCCTGGTTGGCGTCCAGCCGCAGCTGCGCGCGACCGCTGACCGCGGCATGGATCGCCTTGACCCGTGCGATGTCCTCGGCCAGATCGGTGCCGATCTTGATCTTCAGCGCCACGAAGCCGCGCGCCAGCGCCGACAGCGCGTCGGCCACCATCGTGTCCACGGCATTCACGCTGATGGTGAGGTCGGTGGTCAGGTGCGGGGTGCCGCCACCGAGCAGCCGATACAGCGGCGCATCATGCAGCTGCGCCCACAGGTCGTGCACGGCGACCTCCAGCGCCGCCTTGGCGCTGCTGTTGTGTTCCAGCGCACCATGGATCAGGCCGCGCAGGCGCTGCAGGTCGGCGATGTCCTCGCCGATCAGGCGCGGTGCCAGGCAGCGCTCGATCGCCGCGATGATCGATCCATGAGTATCGCCGGTGATCGGCGGGGTGGCCGGTGCGCTGCCATGGCCGATCCGGCCATCGTCGGTGTGGACCATGACCACCACGTCCTCGATCGCCTGCACGGTGCGCAGCGCGGTCTTGAACGGGGTCTTCAATGGCACGCGCAGCATGCCCAGGCGGATCTCGGTGATCTTCATTCGGCGGTCGGCGCGCGCAGGCGCTGGATGCGGGTGATGCGGTCGATGAACGGCGTGCCGTCGCCGAGCAGCAGCGGTTCCAGCGGCGTCACCGACACGCCGTTGAGGCGCACGCGCTGCAACCGGCCGGCGGCGTCGCGGTAGCTGGCGCCGGCCACGTCGTGGATCACCCAGGTCTGGCCATCCTCGTGACCGATCACCAGCATCACGTGGCCGGGGATGTAGACCAGGTCGCCGACGCGCAGTTGCGCCAATGCCTGCCGCCGCTGCGGCAGCGGGTCGGTGGCGGTGTAGGGCACCGCCGTCAGTGCGGGGCTGCGCGCCTGGTCGCCGGTATTGCGCGGCAGCTCGATGCCGAGGCTGCGGTGCAGGTCGACGACGAAGCCGCTGCAGTCGCGCGCGTCGTAACTGTTGCCCCAGCCATAGCGCTCGCCGAGGAACTTGAACGCCTGCTGCAGCAGCATCTGTGGCGTGGCCGGCAGCGGCGCCTGGGCGACGTCGGCGCTGCGCGGCACCAGCGCGGGCACCAGGTGCAGCCGCCCGTCGCGGTCGCGCAGCGGCAACTGCACCACGTAGGCGGCCAGCGGCGACTGGCCGTTGACACTGTTCTGTGGCGGCCATTCGCGCAGCAGCGGCAGCGCGCTGCCCATGTCCAGCGCCACCTGCGAGGCCGCCGGCAGTTCCGGGGTGAACACGGTGGCCGCGCGTGCGCCGGTGACCAGCAGCCGTGGCGTGCGCTGCGCGTAGGCGAGCACGCTGGCGCGTTCGCCCTCGGCCACGCGGTCGCGGGCGATCCACGCGGCGTAGTTGTTCGCCAGCACGAACAGCCACTGGCCATCGGCACTGGCGTGCAGGATCGCCACTGCGCTGCCCGGAGACAGCGCCGATTCCTGGAAGCGGTCGATGTCGCGATCGTTGCGGTCGCTGAACACGCGCTCGGCGGTGGGGAAGCGCCGCAGGTCGGCGCGTTGCACCACCAGCGCGTAACGCGGCTGCACCTGCGCCTGCAGCGCCTCCAGCGCTAACGCGTGCTGCAGCGCCTGCAAGCGCGCGGCGTCGAGCACGGCGCCCTGGGTGTCGTAGAGCGCGCGCGTCGGCGGCGCCGACAGCGCCACGATCTGCGCGCGCACCTGCGCGGCGGGCAGTTGCGTCGGCAGCGCGGCCAGGTCGTGCATCGACGCATCGTCGCGCAGCAGCCGGGCGTTGAACGCGGCGCGCTGCGTCGCCTGTAGCAGTGGCGGCGACGCCGCCGGCAGCCGTGCGATCCAGTGTTCGGCCTGCAACTGCGCCGGCTGTGCCTGCAGCGGCATGGCGTCGGTGGCGCGTGCTGGTGCCGTGCCGCCGCTCGCCGCCACGGCGAGCAACAGGCACAGGCCGCGCATCGTGATCATGGCATCCCGCTGTCTGGAAAGAAGGCCGGCGCAGGCGGCGCGCCGACGCCAGGATCTTCGATTCCCGGTTTTTTTCTGTCAAGGCGCTGCGTTGACAGGTTTTGCGAGCGCGTGTTACACCCGACTGCACAGGGGAAGCGTGGCGATGGCGCTGGGGAACGTGCAGGCAGCGCACGGCAGCGCCGCGTCCGCTCGGCAAGATGCAGGAACCCGCAACACGATGGCCGCGTGCCGCCCACGCGTCATCGCCGTGTGCGTGGACGCCAGGGACAGGCGCGCGGCGTTGGCCACGCCCGCGGCGTTCGCGCCATCCACCCCGCGCCATGCAGGAGAGCCGCGTGCCCATGCGAATCGTTCGTCGTCCTTTTCCCTTGCGACCCGTGCGCGTGGCGCTGGCCGCGCTGACGACGCTGGCCGCGGCCTCGCCGGCAGCGGCTGCGGTGCAGGAACAGGTGGCGACGCCACGCGATCTCGATGCCGTGCTGGTCACCGGCTCGCGCATCGCACGCGCGCAGGTGGAAGGCCCGGCGCCGGTCACCGTCATCACCGCCGAGGACATCCGCAAGCAGGGCTTCGCCACGGTGTGGGAATCGCTGGGCACGCTGACCCAGTTCAGCGGCAGCACCTTCAACGAGAGCGACCAGACCGGCAGTTCGCCCAATGGCCAGTACCTCAACCTGCGCGGGCTGGGGCCGGGCTACCAGCTGATCCTGCTCAACGGCAAGCGCATGGCCGACTATCCGCAGCCCTACGGCGCCAACGGCACCGCGGTCAGCCTGGGCAGCATTCCGGCGGCGGCGGTGGAGCGCATCGAAGTGATGAGCGGCGGCGCCTCGGCCATCTACGGCTCCGACGCGGTCGCCGGCGTGGTCAACATCATCACCAAGCGCGATTTCCAGGGCGACAGCCTGCGCGTGCGCGCCGGCACCACCACCCGCGGCGGCGGCGACACCGGCCAATTGCAATGGACCGGCGGGCGCCGCGGCGACGGCTGGAGTATCACCTACGCCTTCGAACGGCTGGACCGCGAACCCATCGTGGCGCGCCAGCGCAGCTTCATGGATTCCTACGACGACCATCCGGCCAACAAGGCCGATCCCAGTTCGCCCAACGTGTCCATCTCCGGCGTGTACCTGCGCCGCGGCACCACCTATCTGTGGCCGCAGGCGGGCGCGCTGTCGACCTCGCCGCAGGCGCTGGCCGCGGCCTGCGCCGCGACCAATCCGGCGTTCCGTCCCTACCGCACCAGCGACAGCCTGGCCGCGCCCAACCGCTGCGGCGCGTTCGACTACTACGCCGGGCGCTCGGTGCAGAACGGCTATGGCAAGACCTCGGCCTACCTGGCCGGCGATGCCGAGCTCGGCCACGATGTGGTCGCCTATGCGCAACTGCTGGCCAACCGCTCGCAGGACAAGAGCTCCAGCCAGACCCACTACTACATCGGCGAAGGCGCGTTCACCGCCTACGATCCGGACCTGGGGCTGGTCACCGCGCAGCGCATCTTCCTGCCCGACGAGGTCGGCGGCATCAAGACCATCGACTACGACGAGCGCAGCTGGGATCTCAATGCCGGCGTGCGCGGCAAGGCGCTCGGCGGGCGCTTCGACTGGGACGCCAGCGTGTCGCTGTCGCGCTACGACATCACCACGCGGCGCCCGCGCTTCCTCACCAATGCGGTGCGCGATTACTACTTCGGGCCGGTGCTGGGCTATCGGCCGGACGGCACCGAAATCCGCCGCGTGCGCCCGGACCGGCTGTTCGCGCCTGGCAGCCCGGCGCTGTACCAGCAGCTCACCACCGAGGTGGTCAGCCGCGGCGAATCGGCCACCGACCAGGCCCAGTTCGTGGTCAGCGGCGACCTGTTCGAACTGCCGGCGGGCATGGTGCAGATCGCCACAGTGCTCGAAGCCGCCCGGCAGACCTACGACCTGCAGCCCGATCCGCGCACCACCGTCGACTACACCGGCAGCGAGCGCATCTACAACCTCACCCAGACCCCAGGCGGCGGCCCGCGCAAGCGCTACGCGGCCGGCCTGGAGCTGCGCGTGCCGATCGCCAGCCGGCTCAGCGCCACCCTGGCCGCGCGCTACGACGCCTACGACGACATCACCGCGGTCGATGGCGCAGCGACCTGGCAGGCCGGCCTGGAGTGGCGTCCGTTCGACACCCTGCTGCTGCGCGGCAGCCACGCCACCAGCTTCCGCGCGCCGGACCTGCTGTGGATCTACGCCGGCACCAGCGCCAACAACCCCACCGTGGTCGACGAATACCTGTGCCGCCGCGACGGCCTGGATCCGTTGTCGGCGGCCTGCGCGAGCGCGCACGAGTATCAGACCTTCTCCACCCAGGCCTCCAATCCGCTGCTGCGCGAGGAGACCGGCAAGTCGACCACGCTCGGCGCGGTGTGGGACGTGCTGCCGGCGCTGTCGCTGAGCGTCGATTACTACCGCATCGAACTCAAGGGCCGGGTCGAGGCCATTTCCAGCGAAACCCTGCTGGAGAACAACGCCAACTGCCTGCTCGGCCGCGACCGCGCCGGCGCCGCGGTGGACACCGCCTCGGCGGCCTGCCGCTTCTACCTGGACGCGGTCACGCGCAGCCCCGGCACCGACCTGACCAGCGAAGGCCAGATCACCGCGTTCAAGACCTTCCCCATCAACCAGTCGCTGATGCGCACCGACGGCATCGACGCCAGCCTGCGCTACGACCTCGACCTCGGCGCCTGGGGCACGCTCGGCCTGCAGGGCGGGCTGACCCGGGTGCTGCGGATGGAGGTGGCGCAGTTCGCCGGCGCGCGCCCGGTGGACGTGATGAACGACGTCGACTACCTGGCGTTCCGCACGCGCAGCAACTGGCGTGCGAACTGGAGCCGCGGCGACTGGTCGGCCAGCGTGTACGGCTACCGCTACGGCTCGCGGCCCGACTACGCCGAGCGCGGCCGCGTGGCGCCCTACCTGGTGTGGAACCTCGACCTCGCCAAGCAGATCACCGACAAGGCCACCGTCGGCCTGAGCGTGCTCAACGTGTTCGACGCGCTGCATCCGCGCGACGACACCTACACCACCTGGCCGTACTTCCCGCGGGTGTACAGCGCGATCGGGCGGCAGTGGTCCGTCAACCTCAACTACCGCTTCTGAGTGCGCGGCGGTGAGCGCCGGCGCGCGCCTGCACGCCACCGCCGCGCCGATTGCGTACGCTTGTGCGTCCCCGACCAGGATGTGTCCATGATCCGCGTTCCCGTGCCGACCCCGTCCGCCGTGCGCCGGCTGCTGCTGCTGGGCACGCTGGCCTTGCTCGGGGCCTGCGCGCACGCGCCGCAGCGCAATCCGCTGGCCACCTGGGTGCCGTCGCCGAACTACGACACGCGCCGGCCGATCCTGATCGTCATCCACTACACCGACCAGCACTCGGTGCAGCAGAGCCTGGACACGCTGCGCTCGCACAACAGCAAGGGCAAGGTCAGCGCGCACTACCTGATCGGCCGCGACGGCACGCGCTACCAACTGGTCGCCGACCAGGACCGCGCCTGGCACGGCGGCGCCGGACGCTGGGGCACCATCACCGACATCAACTCCGCCTCGATCGGCATCGAACTGGACAACGACGGCAAGACCCCGTTCGCGCAGGAACAGATCGCCAGCCTGCTGGTCCTGCTTGAGGACCTGTGCACGCGCCTGCGCATCCCGCGCACCCAGGTGGTCGGGCACGAGGACTTCGCGCCCTCGCGCAAGGTCGATCCGGGCCCGCTGTTCCCGTGGAAGCGGCTGGCCGAGGCCGGCTTCGGCCGTTGGCCGGCCGCCGACACGCCGCCGGCCCCGCCCGGCTTCGATCCATGGCAGGCGCTGGCGCTGATCGGCTATCCGGTCGACGACCGCGCCGCGACCCTGCGTGCCTTCCACCATCACTACCGCGGCAACGACGCCACCGACTTCGATGCCGAAGACCTGCGCATCCTGTACGCGCTGACCCAGCCGCTGCTGGCGCGGCCACAGCCGGTCCCGGCGATGGAGCCGGACGCGCCCTGAGCCGGCGCGCTGCGGCGCCAGCGTCGGTCCTGGCGGCGTGCACGCCTGTCACTTGGCGCCGCCGCGGTTCTTGGTAGCATCGCGCGCCAACGGACTCCAAAGGACGCAGTGCGATGAGGCGAGGAATCACGGCCCTGTGGGCGGCCACCTTCCTGCTGTTGGGCGGGTGCAAGGACAAGGCTGCCGATGCGCCCGCGGCGCAGACCCCGGCAACGGCGAGCGCCCCCGCAGCGCCTGCCGACACGAACGCGGCGGCACAGCCGGCCGCCGCCGAGGTGCCGGCGCCGGGCCAGGTGCTGGCCGACATCTACGGCGCCAAGGGCGACGGCTCGGCGTCCTATGCCATCGACAACGGCGCGGTGGCCAGCTTCTGGTACGGCCACCGCTTCGACCTCGGCGGCAAGCAGTACTACACCGGGTTCGCCAACGCCACCGGCGGCAAGTACGCCAAGCCCGGCGACCAGGGCGGTGACCAGGACCTGCCCGACCCGGCCGCCACCGTCAGCATCAGCCAGGCCACCTACGTGCTCGACAGCGCCGGCGGCAAGCCGACCTGGACCCTGTTCTACGCGCAGCGCTGGGCTGGCGACTTCGGGGCCGACGGCAAGGCCGACACCCTGGACGAACAGCGCAAGCCGCAGAGCACCACCACCCAGGATGGCCACCTGCTGCTGGCGCTGCCGACCACCCGCTTCGCCGATGGCATCACCAGCGCCGGCTTCGCGATCTTCACCTTCGACCCGAACAAGAACGACCTGGGCGACTACAAGGGCTGGGTGTACCTGGGCACGGTCGCCGCCGGCGAGGACAACAGCGCCGCCTGCGACGACCAGGGCACCATGAAGTGCGCCACCAGCACCGGCACGCTGAGCTTCGTGCCGCCGGCCAGCGGCAATGTGCCGTCGCTGCGGATCGCCCTGCAGGGCACGGCGGTGGAAGGGCCGGGCAAGGTCCGCACGCTGGGCCCGGCCGACGCCGTCACCTACACCTACGACCCCGCCAAGCAGCAGTACACCCCGCCGCTGGACCGCTGAACGGACGGCGCGGGGACGTGACGCGGCACGCACGGCGGCGGTGGTTTCGGGCGCGGAACCTGGTTTAAGATGCGCCCCACGGGGCCTGATGATCAGGCGAGTCATTCGCGAGCGGCATGGGATGCTGCACTCGCCCGAAAATGCCGGTGTGGATTGCCGGCGTGCGGTTCGCCATGCGCGACCGCCATCACCGCCCCTGCTCGGGGCCGCAGTGCACGTCACCGTCGTTCCGTCCGAACTCGCGCCTGCCGGCAGCATCGTCCGTGCCGGGGCGTCGCGTCCGTGCCATGCGCGTCTGCGCCATGGCGCACGCGGCAGCAGGGCGTGGCGGGCGGTGCGGGTGGGCTCCCTCGGCTTCTTCACCGAATACAGGATGTTCTGGACATGTCGAACGACAACAAGCGCGCCGCCGCTCCCGAAGTGCCACCCGATGCGGGCAGCGTGCTGTACCTGATCTACGGCTGGGACGGCGATGGCGCCGTGTCCTACGAGATCGACAACGGCGCCGTGGTGAATTTCTGGGGCGGCCAGCATCTCGAGCTGGACGGCAAGCAGTACTACATCGGTTTCAGCTACGCCACGCCGGGCCGGTACGGCATCGACGATGCGGAAACCTTCCCGAACCCGGGCGAGGGCGTCTCGCTCGGCGCCGCCACCTTCCTGCTGACCACGCCCGGCAGCGAGCGGCCGTGGATGGTGCTGCACGCGCAGCGCTACGTCGGCAGTTTCGGCGCCTACGCGCGCGCCGATGCGTTCGATACCAGCCGCGCACCGCAGCAGCATGCGCTGGGCGACGGCCGGTTGCTGCTGGCCGTGCCCACCACCCGCTTCGGCAACGGCATCACCGAAGCCGGCTTCGCGCTGTTCGTGTTCGATCCCAACCGGCACGACCTGGGCGATTACCGCAGCTGGGTCTATTGCGGCACCGTGGCGGCCGGCGAGGACAACGAGGCGGCCAGCGATCCGGATGGCGTGGTGCCGCACGTGTCCAGCACCGGCACCCTGGAATTCCAGGCGGTGCCCGGCCAGCACATGCCGGCGCTGCGGGTGGCGCTGCACGGCACCGCCATCGCCGGTCCCGGCCGCGCACGCCTGCTCGATGGCAGCGACGTGCTGCAGTACGCCTACGACCCTGACAGCGGCCAGTACCGGCCCACGCCCGACGCATGACCGCGGCGGCGCGCCGCTGGACGCAGCACCCGATGTTCCGCAGTACGCAATCGTTCTGTTGACCGCGCACTAACAAGCTCATGGACGAGCTCGGTTGACCCAGGCGGCCGCGATGGCCGTACCTCAACCTCAAGGAGTTACACGAGATGGCACGCGATACCACCAAGGCAGAGAATCTCGACATCATCGAGCGGGAAGCCAGGCAGCGGCAGATTCCGGTCGACGACTTCATGCGCTTCGCCTACATCGAAACCGGCGGCCGCTTCGACGAGCAGGCCAGTCGCGGTCCCAACAGCGCCAAGGGCCTGTTCCAGTTCACGCCCGGCGCCGCCAGCGCCTACGGCATCCGTGGCCGCGAACTCGACGCGGTGGCCAACACCGATGCTGCCGCGCGCATGTACCAGGACAACCGCAACAGCCTGACCCGCCAGCATGAGCGCGACGGCCGCCCCTACCTGTCCGGCAACGCGCAGCCCGACGGCCTGGACATGTATATGGCCCACCAGCAGGGCGCCGGCGGCTACCGCTCGATCCAGGCCGCCATCGCCACCGGCCATTTCGAGTTGAAGGGCACCCGCGCCAACATCCTCAACAACGTGCCCGGCGAAAAGGACGCGCAGGGCGCGCGCCAGTTCCAGGCCTACACCGGCACCTCGCTGGCCGACTTCAAGAAGCTGTCCGACCAGGACATGGCCAAGGCCTTCGTGAAGTACTGGGACGCCAAGTACGACCACATCGCGATCCCGGAAAAGGGCATCAAGCCGCTCGCCGAGGGCCAGGCCGCGCCGGCGGCCGCGCGCACGCCGGCACCGGCCGGAGGCAAGCAGGGCGGCCACGACGGCATCGCGCTGACCGCCGCCTACGAGCTGGGCGTCAAGCATGACGATGTGAAGTACGCGATCAACGTCAAGAGCAGCAAGTACTACCACCCCGGCGTGGACGGCAAGCATCTGGCGCAGGGCTACATCGACTGTTCCGGCTGGGTGACCGAGCTGCAGAACGCGACGATGAACGAGATCAACCGCAAGGCCGGCCGCGACGTGTTCACCCAGAAGGACATGCTGGTGCAGGGCATGACCGGCTCCGGCGAGATCGTCAAGAAGGCCTACGACAGCTCCGGCGTGCTGCTGGAGGGCAAGGACGTGTTCAAGCCCGGCGCGTTGAAGGAAGGCATGGTCATCGGCGTGGATTCGGGCAAGACCGCGCACGAGCACTGGAAGGGCATCGACCACATCATGATGGTCGTGCGCGATCCCAAGAGCGGCGAACTGCTGGTCAGCCAGTCCACCGGCAGCAAGGGCGTCAACACCATGCCGCTGGACGACTACCTGGCTACGCACCACAACGCCAAGTTGTTCGCCTCCGATCCGCTGGCCAAGGGCCGCGACCTGCTGCAGGACCGCCAGCAGACCCAGGCGCAGACCCAGGGTACGCAGGAACCGCGCACGGCGCTGAAACCGGGCGAGCAGGGCGCCGACGTCAAGGCGATGCAGCAGCGCCTGATCGAACTTGGCATCAAGGACGACCAGGGCAAGCTGCTCAGCGGCACCGGCTACTACGGCGATCGCACCAAGGAAGTGGTCGCCAACCTGCAACGCGAGAAGGGCCTGGCGGCGACCGGCATCGCCGACAAGGCCACCCTGGAGGCGATCGCCAAGCAGCCGGCGCAGGCCAAGTCCGACGCGGCGGCGCTGGCCGACAACCCGCTGTACAGGCAGGCCCTTGAGCACCTGCAGAAGCAGGGCCCCAACGGCGGCTTCAAGAGCGCCGAAGAGATGCAGCGCGCCGCCGGGCAGGTCGCGTTCGAGGCCAAGGTCAGCGGCATGCAACGCATCGACGACCTGGTGCCCAGCGGCGACCGCCGTGGCCTGATCGCCGTGCAGCGCAACCCCGACAATCCGCACGACGTCAATCGCGCTTACGTGGACAGGCAGCAGGCCGCGGCGGTGCCGCTGGAGCGCAGCCAGCAGCAGTTGGCCGCCGAAACCCAGCGGCAGGCGCAGGAGCAGGCGCAGCAGCCCGACCCGCAGCGCGAAAAGACCCAGTCGCCGCGCTGATCGGCCTCGCGGCAACGACCGCCGTCGCGCATTGTGCGGCGGTGGTCGTGCGTGGAGATGTCGATCGCTGCGCAAGACCGCCGTGCATGCGCCGGCGCGACATTGCCCAACGCTGGCCAAACACGATCACTTGCCATCGCGGCGTGCGATGGACAGGGTGCACGACGATCGATTAGAACCTCGCCTTCCCGCTCGCGCAAACGACAAGGACGCATTCCGACCATGGCCATCGCCAAGGCGTTCCAACGCTCTTCCCTGCTGCTGTTGTGCGTGGCCGCCGCCGCGTGCAGTGCGCCATCTTCCACGCCCAGCCAGACGCAGGCGCCGGCCGCTCCGGCGGCGGACGCTGCGGCCGCCGCGTCCCCTGCCGCCACGCACGCTGCCGGCACCCAGGCCGATGCGGGCGCGGCCACGCCGTCTGCACCGGCTGCGCCACCCAGCCCTTCCACCGCTTCAGGAGATTCCCCCGTGCTGCGACCGTCCTACGACACCTGCATCACCGCCGCCGGCGGCGCGACCCCGGCGATGCTGGACTGCATTTCCGACGAACACGCCTACCAGGACCAGCGCCTCAACACTGCTTACAAGGCGGCGATGGCCAAGCTGGGCGAGGCCGAGCAGCATGCGCTGCGCGAGCGGCAGCGCAAGTGGATCGCCGAGCGCGACGAGAAGTGCGTCGCCGATCCGGACGGCGGCCAGGCCGAGCGCGTGGATGCGGCCGAATGCCGCCTGGAAATGACCGCACGCCGCGCCGACGAACTCGAAGCGCACTGACCACCCCTGTAGTGAACCCTGACGTGCGGCGCTTTCCACGCCGCGCGTCCTGCCAAGGAGAACGCGATGAGCGACAAGGATTGGGAACTGGGCCAGACCTCCAAGCACTACGAGACCGGCGGCCGCGGCGCGTCGACTGTGTCCTCCGGCGTCGACGACCCGGGCGGCGTGTCCTACGGCTCGTACCAGATGACCTCGCAGACCACCACCCGCGAGGGCAAGGTCATCAACGGCGGCACCGTCGCCGCGTTCGTCAAGGACAGCAAGTACAGCGACGACTTCGCCGGCCTCAAGCCGGGTTCGGACGCCTTCAGCGCCAAGTGGAAGGAACTGGCCAAGACCGACCCCGGCTTCGGCCAGGAACAGCACGACTACATCAAGCGCACCCACTTCGACAAACTGGTCGACCGGCTCAAGGACAAGGGCATGGACCTGTCCGATCGCGGCCCGGCGGTGCAGGATGCGATGTGGAGCACCGCGGTCCAGTACGGCCCCGGCAGCGACAAGAAGCCTGGCGGCTCCGGCGTGTTCCTGCGCGCCATGGAGGAGAAGTTCGGCAAGCAGGCGGATCTGTCCAAGATTTCCGACAAGGAGATCGTCAGCGCGGTGCAGGACTACAAGGCCGAGCACGTCAAGGAGCTGTTCCCGCGCGTGCACAAGCAGAAGACCCTGGATTCGCTGCAGAACCGTGCCGAGAACGAGAAGGCCGACCTGCTCAAGCTGGCCGACCTCGGCAAGACCGTCGCCAAGCCCGGCGAGCAACGCGACGGGCACGCCGCGCCGAAGCCGCACGAGGGCCATCGCGAGCCGGCCGCACATGGCGGCGTGCTGGCGCGCAATGCGCAGGGCGAGGCGGTGAAGGGCCTGCAGGAGAAACTGGCCACGCTCGGCTACCTGGAGGCCAAGGATGCGATCGGCACCTACGGCCCGAAGACCGAGGCGGCGGTGGAGAAGTTCCAGCAGGACCAGCACCTGAAGGGCGTGGACGGCAAGGCCGGCCCGGAGACGCTGGCCGCGATCGACCGCAGCGTGCAGCGGCAGCAGGGCGTGGAGCAGATGCGGCGCGACAGCCCGCTGTTCGACCAGGCGGTCGCGCAGCTGGAAAAGCAGGGGCGCAACGGTGGCTACGGCGACCGCGAGTCCATGCAGCGTGCGGCCGGGCAGTTGGCGTTCGAGGCCAAGGTCAGCGGCATGTCGCGCATCGACGATCTGGTCGCCAGCACCGATGGCCGCGGCATGATCGCCGTGCAGCGCAATCCGGAGAACGCGCACGACGTGCATCGCGCCTATGTCGACCGCCAGCAGGCAGCGACCGTGCCGCTGGAGCAGAGCCAGCAGCAGCTGGCGGCCGAGACCCAGCGCCAGGCGCAGGAGCGGCAGGTGCAGGACCAGCAGCGCACCCAGACCCAGGCGCAGACGCCCGGGCGCTGAGTCGCGCTGCGCAGGGCGGTCATCGGCACGCGCCGCTGGCCGCCATGCATTGCGCAGTTCGCATCGCGCGTATTTGCAGGCGCGCGGCAGGACAGCGGCCGCGGCCATGGCCTATGCTGCGTACATGTCGCATGACCGCCGCTCCAACTACCACCGTTCCTCGCGCACCTGGGCCCGGCCTGGCGCACTGCGCGCAGTGGGCCTGGCGCTCGCGCTCGTCGTCGCGCCTGCAGCGCTCGCCGCCGAACCCACCACCTCGTCGGCGACCACGCCGGAACAGGCGGGACTGGTCGACGTGCACACGCTGGCGCCGGATATCGCGATGGACATCCGCTACGCCGGCCACGACAACTTCACCGGTCGCCCGGTGCCCGGCTACGACGCGCCCAAGTGCTATCTGCTGGCGCCGGTGGCCAAGGCCCTGGCGCAGGTGCAACGCGACCTGCAGGCCAAGGGCTACCGCCTGCAGGTGTTCGATTGCTACCGGCCGCAGCGCTCGGTCCGCGCCTTCGTCGCCTGGGCGCGCGATCCGCAGGACCAGGTGGCCAAGGCGCGCTACTACCCCAAGCTCGACAAGGGCGTGCTGCTCGGCGACTACATCGCCGAACACTCCGGCCACAGCCGCGGCGCCACCGTCGACCTGGGCCTGCTGGACTGCCGCCACGGCGCCTGCCGCGCGCTGGACATGGGCACCGGCTTCGACTTCTTCGACCCCAGCGCGCACACCGACACGCCGGCCATCGACGCCACCCAGCGCGCGCATCGTCAGCAGCTGCTGAAGGCGATGGCCGCGCGCGGCTTCGTCAACTACCCGATGGAATGGTGGCACTACACCTTCCAGCCTGAGCCCAGCCCCGGCGTCGCCTTCGACGTGCCGGTGCGCTAGCGTCTCGTCCCGATCGCCACGGACTCGCCCATGACCGGTACCCACCAGTTCGTCGACCTGCAATGCCCTTACTGCGGCGAATGGATCGATGTCGCCCTGGATCCGTCGGTGGACGTGCAGCAGTACGTGGAGGACTGCCAGGTGTGCTGCAAGCCGATGCTGATGACGGTGCGCTGGGACGAGGACGGCGCGCCGGTGGTGAGCGCGATCGCCGAAAACGCCAGTTGATCCGCGCGCTGGCGCGGCGCGCCGCACGCCGATGCGCGGCACCCTCTAGACTTGCGTCCTTGCCGACCGAGGACACCCGATGAACCTGCCGCTGCACTTCGGCCTGCTGGGCTCCCTGGAAGCCGGGCTGATCGCCTTGGCGGTCGGTTTCCTGGTGTATGCGCTGTGGCAGTGGCTGGGCCGGCGGCTGGGCTGGTCCGAGGGCCAGCAACTCGGCGGCGCGTGCCTGATCGCGGTGGCGGTGTCGGCCGGCATCGACTGCTGGAACCTGTTCTACACCAGCATCGTGCGCCTGGAGTCGCCGCTGTACGCGCGCATCGCCCTGGCCAGCATCCACGATCCGGACGAACTCGGTTCGCGGGTGGTGCTGGAGGTGGCCGGCGCGCTGTCCGGCGTGGCCCTGGCGTGGATCGTATTCAGGGCGCGTTCAAGCGAAAACGCCAGCGACGGTGGTCACGAAACACGCTGAAACAGACGTTTTCTTTCTGCAATCCAAACGTCTCGAATGGACGCCTTACTGCTTGCTGACGGAATCCTAACCAGTGCGGTAGCGCGCTGCAGGAGCGCCGTGGTTAACGATCCGTTTTGCGGAAATTTTCGACAGGGAATGGATTCAGTCTGAGGCCGGCACGGTAGCGCCGTGTTCCGGAATCGACCCGGACATGCCACACCGAGAGCCAAACCGAACGTCAAGGAGAATCCACCCATGAACATCCGCATCCGCACCCCGCTGATCGGTACCGCCGCCATTCTCGCCGCCGCGCTGGCCCTGCCGGCCTTTGCCCAGGATGCGCAGGCCGACGCCGCCGCGCAGGCGCAGACGCAGTCGTCGACCAGCGCCACCGGCCAGAGCGGGCAGGCCGGTGCGGCCTCGGGCGGCGCCCAGACCTGGGCCGACGTGGACGCCGACAAGGACGGCGCGATCAGCAAGCAGGAGGCGCAGGTCAACGCCGGCCTCAGCCAGATCTTCGCCCAGGCCGACGCCGACCATAACGGCAAGCTGACCCCGGACGAATACAAGGCCTACGTCGCCAAGCAGCAGGGCGGTGCGGCCACCGGCAGCGACAGCAACGGCGGCCAGTAACGGGAGCGGTGCCGGCATCGGCGGTCGCGCGGCGATGAGCACGCGTACCGCCTTGCCGGAACCGAACTTCCGGTGCACCACCCAGAGCGTCGGTGCACCCGGACGCTCCACCACGACGGCGGCCCATGGCCGCCGTCGTGCGTTCTACGCAGGGCCAGCGGGCGTGGTCCGTGGGTCAGGACGCGCTGCTATGCTTGGCCGATGATGCCGACACCCACTGCTTTGCGCGCTTCTCCCATCGCCTTGGTCGGTTTCGACGGCGACGACACCCTGTGGAAGAGCGAGGACTATTACCGCGACGCCGAGGCTGCGTTCGAAGCCATCCTCGGCCAGTACCTGGACCTGCACGACACTGGCACGCTGCAGCATCTGCTGGCGGTGGAGCGCCGCAATCTCAAGGTCTTCGGGTATGGCGTGAAGGGCATGACCCTGTCGATGATCGAGGCGGCGATCGAGCTGACCGAAGCGCGCATTTCCGCGCGCGACATCGGGCGCATCGTCGAGATCGGCCGCGCCACCCTGCAGCATCCGGTGGAGGTGATCGCCGGCGTGCGCGAAGCGGTGGCCGCGATCGCCGCCGAGTTCGAGATCGTGCTGATCACCAAGGGCGACCTGTTCCACCAGGAAGCCAAGATCGCGCAGTCCGGCCTGGGCGACCTGTTCCCGCGCATCGAGGTGGTGTCGGAGAAGGATCCGCAGACCTACGCCAGGGTGCTGTCCGAGTTCGGCATCGGCGCCGAGCGCTTCGTGATGATCGGCAACTCGCTGCGCTCGGACGTGGAGCCGGTGATCGCGCTCGGCGGCTGGGGCATCCATACGCCGTACACCACCACCTGGGCGCACGAGGCCGAGCACGGACTGTCGGCCGACGAACCACGCCTGCGCGAAGTGGCCGCGGCCGCGGACTGGCCGCAGGCGGTGGCGGATCTCAACCGGCATGCGGCGGGCCTGCAGCGGGGCTGAGCCAGTGTCGCGTCAGGCGGCAGTCGTGTACCGGCGTCCGGCTTTGTCGCGTAGGAGCGGCTTCAGGGCACCTCTAAAAACCCCGCCTTTGGCATCATTGGTCTGGAGGACACGCCGAGGACGCCACGATGATCAGCCTGTTTGCCGGCCACGAACGCGAAGCCAAGCGGCAGCAGATCGGCGATCCGCTGGCATTGCTGTCGCGCCACATCGACTTTGCCGGGATTGCCGAGGCCGTGGACGCGAAGCTGTCCTTGGGTACCGGCAAGCGCGGCGGCCGTCCGGCCTGGCCGACGCAGGTCATGATCAAGCTGCTGCTGTTGCAGCAGTTGTACAACCTCTCCGACGATGCGCTGGAGTATCAGGTGCTGGATCGGCGCAGCTTCCAGCAATTCCTTGGACTGGAACACAGCGGCAAGGTGCCCGACGCCAAGACGATCTGGGTGTGGCGCGAACGGCTCAAGACCAAGGATCTGATGGGCGACATCAGCGCGGCGATCGGTGAGCAATTGCAATGTGCCGGGTTCATTGCCCGCGGCGGTCAGATCATCGACGCCAGCATCGTCAGCGCTCCGATCCAGCGCAACACGCGCGAGGAGAACGCGCAGATCAAGCAGGGCGATGACGTCGGCCAGGATTGGAGTGATGCCAAGCGTGCGCAGAAAGACGTGCAGGCACGTTGGACCAGGAAGCATGGGGTGACGTTCTACGGCTACAAGCTGCACGCCAGCACGGACCGCCGCTGGGGCTTCATCCGCCGCTACGACGTGAGCGCGGCCAACGTGCACGACAGCCGCCACTTCGAGCAGGTGCTGGACCCGGACAACACCGGCCGCACGGTATGGGCCGATAGCGGGTATGCCGATGCAGCGCGAGAAGCAGACCTGAAAAAGCGTGGTTACCGCCCCGCGATCCAACATCAAGGGCAGGCACGCAAGCCCTTGAGCGAGGCAGCAAAGCGCCGGAACCGTCGCATTGCCAAGGATCGGGTGTTCGGCGAGCACCCGTTTGCGCGCTTGGCCCAACAAGGCGGCAAGTTCGTACGCTGCATCGGCTTGGCGCGGGCAAAGGTGGTGATCGGGCTGAAGGTCGCCAGCCATAACGTGATGCGGCTGGCACGGCTACAGGAGCGGGCCATGGTGCCGGCGTGATCGGCTGAGGTGGCCGAGCGGCTACCTCAGCCTCCCAACCACCACGATCAGGCGCCGCTCTGTTGCCGTTGCGACAGATGCTGCCCCTGGCTCCGGGTCGTGGCAGGTTGTTCGAGGTGCCCTTCAGCCGCGACACTGCCTAGCCCGCGGTGTGCATCCCTGCCAGCGTGCCGCGCTGACAGCATCCCCTGCCTCCGGCAGAATCGACGCATGCGTCTGCTTCCGTCTCCTGCCGGTCTGTTCCTGTGCGCCGCCCTGTTGGCTGCCGGCCCGGCCATGGCGCAGGGGGCGGCAGCGCCCGCGCGCGCCGCTGCCTCCAAGGGTGGGGAGACGGCACCGGTCGAGGTGCCCGGCACCGACGATGCCTGGATCGATCGCCAGTTGCTGGACATCGACCGCTACGCCGCGCGCTACCCAGACAGTTTCCTCGACGAGGTCGCGCGCTACGCACAGATGCCGCGCGGCTATGCCGAGGTCCTGCTGCGCGACCGGCGCTGGCCGCCCCGCGATGTCTATGTCGCCGCATTCCTGGCCAAGGCCACGGAACGGTCTTACCGCGAGGTGGTGCGCGCCCGCACCGCGGCCGGCGTTCCGGCCGGCTGGGCGGCGGTGGCGAGCGGCCTGGACGCGCCGCCCGGCTCGCTGGCCTACCGCGCGCTGCGCCATGCCATCGTCGCCAGCTACGACCACTGGGATCGGCCGATCGTGCTGGACGCGCTGTTGCGCCGGCAACTGGGCGACCGTGCCGCCCGCGACCGCGCCGCGGCGCAGCCCCAGGACGGATCCACGCGCACGCAATAAGCGCGGGGGGAGCACAACGACATGGCCGCCTGCACGTTCGCCCATGCGGTTGCGCGAACGTCCCGTTGCCCTGCACGGCATGCAGGCACCGTTATGCATCAACGCCAGCGCGCACAAGCCCCTCTCCCCCCGGGAGAGGGGTTGGGGTGAGGGTCGGGGCGCGCAGCGCCTCACGCAGTTTGGGTGCACGAGGCTGCGCCCGGACCCTCATCCGCCCCTGCGGGGCACCTTCTCCCGGCGGGAGAAGGAGACAGCGGTGCCGGCCACTCCTGTGCCGCACCGATACGCGCCGCGCATTCATCCGCACTGGCCGCGCCGCCGCCGCGGCGCGAGAATAGGCGTTCTGCCGGTCCTGCCGCCGGCGCCACCGCCGTCCCGGACCGCCCGATGACCAACGCCTTCGTTTCGCCCGACGCTATCCGCAGCCTGTTCGCGCAGGCCATGTCCGACATGTACCGCACCGAGGTGCCGCTGTACGGCACGCTGATGGAGCTGGTGGCGCAGGTCAATGCGCAGACCCTGGCCGCGGATCCGGCGTTGGAGGCGCAACTGCAGCGCAACGACGAGCGCGCGCGGCTGGACCAGGAGCGGCATGGCGCGATCCGTGTCGGCACCGCCGAGGAACTGGCCACGCTGCGCCGCCTGTTCGCGGTGATGGGCATGGCGCCGGTGGGCTATTACGACTTGTCGGTGGCCGGCGTGCCGGTGCACTCCACCGCGTTCCGTCCGCTGGACGCCGCGTCGCTGGCGCGCAACCCGTTCCGCGTGTTCACCTCGCTGCTGCGGCTGGAGCTGATCGAGGACCCGGCACTGCGCGAGCAGGCCGCGCAGATCCTCGCCAAGCGGCGCATCTTCACCGACGGCGCGCTCGCGTTGATCGCGCAGTGCGAACGCGACGGCGGCCTGGCCGATGCAGACGCGCAGTGCTTCGTCGCCGAGGCGCTGGAAACCTTCCGCTGGCACAGCGATGCCACCGTGAGCCTGCCGACCTACCGCGCGCTGAGCGAGGCGCACAAGCTGATCGCCGACGTGGTCAGCTTCCATGGCCCGCACATCAACCATCTGACCCCGCGCACCCTGGACATCGATGCGGCGCAGGCGGAGATGCTGCGCCGTGGCATCGACGCCAAGGCGGTGATCGAAGGCCCGCCGCGCCGCGCCTGCCCGATCCTGCTGCGCCAGACCAGCTTCAAGGCCCTGGAGGAAACCGTACGCTTCCCGGCGGGCGCGGACAGCGCCGAGGCCGGCACCCACACCGCGCGGTTCGGCGAGATCGAGCAGCGCGGGCTGGCCCTGACGCCGAAGGGCCGCGCGCTGTACGACGCGCTGCTGGAACGCGCGCGCGCCGCCGACGGCAGCGCCGGTGCCGACTACGCCACGCGCCTGCAGGCGGCCTTCGCCGATTTCCCCGACGACTACGCCACCCTGCGCCGCGAGGGCCTGGGCTATTTCCGCTACGCGCTGACCGACGCCGGTCGCGCCGCGGGCGCCGCGGCCCTGGCCGGCAAGCCGGCCGAAGCACTGATCGCCGATGGCCTGGCCAGCGCCGACCCGATCGTCTACGAGGATTTCCTGCCGGTCAGCGCCGCCGGCATCTTCCAGTCCAACCTCGGCGGCGGCGAACAGCGCGCCTACGCCGCACACGCCAACCGCGCCGCGTTCGAGCAGGCACTGGGCGCGACGGTGCACGACGAGTTCGCGATCTACGCCGGCATCGAACGCGATTCGCTGCAGGCGCTGGCGGGTTGAGGCGGGGGAATGGGGAATGGGGAATCGCAACAGCGGCTTCCCATCTTCGTTTCCCCACACGCGCACGACCGATGTGGCGGTGCATTGTGGGAGGGACTTCAGTCCCGACGGCGTCCGAAGCCAACCACGCTGCTCACACCATTGCGCGTCGCGGCTGAAGCCGCTCCCACAAGGGCGCGGTCGGTGCGGCGGCCGTGTGGGAGGAGCTTCAGCCAGACGGTATCCGACGACAACAACGCGGCTCACACCATTGCGCGTCGCGGCTGAAGCCGCTCCTACGAGGGCGCGGTCGGTGTGGTGGGTGCACTGTGGGAGGGACTTCAGTCCCGACGGCATCCGAAGGCGACCAAACCGCACACCGCCGCATCGCAGCCGAAGTGGCTCCTGCACCAGACGCATGCGCGGCAATGAACCGCGTGCTGTTGTCTAGCCACCGGCGCAGCAGCGCCAGACTGCGCGACCTCGGCCGCGCAGCCGCATCGAACGCGGCTTACCCCGCGTAACGCGCCTTGAGCATGGCATACGCCGAACGCAGCGCCAGCGCTTCGCCACCCGCCGGGCGGCCGGGGCGGTCGCTGTCGTTCCAGGCGTACACGTCCAGGTGCGCCCACGCCTGCCGCGCCGGCACGAAACGCTCCAGGTACAGCGCCGCGGTGACCGCGCCGGCCATGCGCGAGCCGGCGTTGGCCAGGTCGGCGACCGAGCTGGTGAGATAGCGCAGGTAAGGACGCCACAGCGGCATGCGCCAGACCGGGTCGCGGGTGCGCTCGCCGGCGGCGATCCAGGCCTGCGCCAGCGTGTCGTCGTTGCAGAACAGCGCCGGCAGATCCGGACCCAGGGCGATGCGCGCGGCACCGGTCAGGGTGGCGAAATCCAGGATCGCGTCGGGTTGCTGCTCGCCGGCATAGGCCAGCGCATCGCACAGCACCAGGCGGCCTTCGGCGTCGGTGTTGTCGATTTCCACGCTGGTGCCCTGGCGGGTGGCGATGACCTCGCCCGGGCGGAACGCATTCGGGCCGACGGCGTTTTCCACCGCCGGCAGCAGCACGGTCAGCCGCAGCGGCAGGCGCTGCGCCATCACCAGTCCGGCCAGCGCCAGCGCGTGTGCGGCGCCGCCCATGTCCTTCTTCATGTTGCGCATGCCGTCGGCCGGCTTCAGGTCCAGGCCGCCGGTGTCGAAGCACACGCCCTTGCCGACCAGAGCCACGTGCGGATGCGCCTCCTCGCCCCAGCGCAGCACCAGCAGGCGCGGCGCACGGTGCGAGGCGCGGCCGACCGCATGGATCGCCGGGAAGTTCTGCTCCAGCAGCGCGTCGCCGACGATGCTCTCGAACTGCGCGCCGTGTTCCTGCGCGATCGCGCGTGCAGCCTCTTCCAGTTGCTCCGGCCCCATGTGCTCGGTCGGCGTGTTGACCCAGTCGCGCACGCGCAGGCTGGCCGCGATCAGGTCGCACACTTCGGCCTGCGGCGTGGCCAGCAACTGCGCCGGCAGCCGCGGCGGTTGCTTGTAGCGGGCGAAGCGGTAGCTGCCCAGGCCCCAGCCCAGGTGCAGCGCCGCCAGCGTGTCCGCGTCCAGTGCCGTTTCCACCCGCCAGGTGCTGCCGGCCGGCAGCGCGAACGGCGCATGCGCGTAGGCATACGCATCGCCGCGATCGCCGACGCCCAGCACCGCCGCGGCCACGCCGTCGGCGCCCGGCAGCAGCAGCACGCTGCCCGGCGCGGCCATGAATTGTTGGGTATCCATCCACGCCACCCAGGCCTGCGATTGCGCCGCGCGCCATTCGGCCAGGTGTTCGCGGTCGAGCACGTACAGTGGCAGCGCGTGGGGGGAGGCGTCGGTGAAGCCGGTCGGCAGGGACATCAGCGGATCCTTGGAAGGGGGAGAGGACCGGCGGGCGAGGGCGCGCGGATCAGGCGCGCGCCGCGGCGGCCGGCTGGGTCGCATCCAGCCAGTCGGCCAGGCCGGTGAGGGTGTCGAAGTGCAGGTCGGGCGGGGTCGGCGGATGCCAGGCCTGCGCGTCGCGGTTGATCCAGCAGCCGCGCAGGCCGGCCTGCATCGCGCCGACCACGTCGATCTCGATGTGATCGCCCACATGCAGCACCTGCGCGCAGGGCAGGCCCAGGCGCGCGCAGGCGGCACGGAAGATGCCCGGGTCCGGCTTGGCCGCGCCGTGTTCGCGGGCGCTGAGCTGGAAGGCGAAATGCTGGTCCAGGCCGATCGTGGCCAGGTCGGCGTTGCCGTTGCTCAGCGCCACCACCGGCACGCGCGCGGCGATGCGCTCCAGCGCGGCGATGCTGTCCGGATAGCACTCCACCTGGTTGCGCGCGGCATGGAACACCGCATAGGCCGGCTCCAGCAACGCTTCGTCGGCACCGCTGTCCTGCAGTGCACGGCGCAGGGTCAGCCGGCGCAGTTCGCTGAGGTCGTGGTGCAGGTGCGGATGCGCGGCGAACACCTCTTCGCGCAACTGCCGCATCGCCGCGACCGGGAAGCGCGCGGCGGTGGCCGGGCTGTGCTGCAGCAGCCAGTCGTGCAGCACCTGTTCGATGCGCGCGCCGATGGGCGCGAACGGCCACAGGGTGTCGTCCAGATCCAGCGTGATCGCGCGGACGGGGAAGGAGGGCATGGAAGTCACGAGCGCATTTTACGCCAAGCGCCGAGGCCTACGATGGCCGTGCCCGGTAGACATTACCCGCGCGCTTCCACCAATCCCCAATCCCCAATCCCGACTCCCCGCCTCACTCAAGCAGCCGCGCCCAGCGCTGCATGCCCTCCACCCGTGCCAGCACCATCTTGATGCACACCAGCAGCGGCACCGCCAGCAGCAGGCCGATCATGCCCCACAGCCAGCCGAACAGCATCAGCGCCAGGATCAGCATCAGCGGGGAGATCGCCATGCGCCGGCCGAGCACGATCGGCGTCACCACCTGGCCTTCCAGGGTGTGCAGGGCCAGGTACAGGATCGCCGGCAGCGCCGCGCTCAGCGGATCGCGGAAGGCGACGAAGCCCATCAGCAGCATCAGCACCGCGCCGATCAGCGGCCCCACGTAGGGCGCGAAATTCAGCAGCGCCACCACCGTGCCCCATAGCAGCGCTTCCTGCGGCGGGATCTTCAGCACGATCAGGATGCCGGCGAAGATCAGGCCGACCAGCGTATTGATCACGGTGATGGTCAACACGTAGCGCGAGACCTCGCGTTCGATCGAGCGCAGGATCTCGGTGGTGAACTTCTGCTGCTGGCGGCTGGGCAGCAACGCGATCGCATGGCGTTGCAGGTTCTCGCCGAACACCATGAAGAAGAACGTCAGCAGCACCACGGCCAGCGCCGAGGCGGCCAGCCGCGGCGTCCGCACCAGTGCCTTGTACGGATCGTCCATCTGCGTGCGGATCACCTGCACGCGGCGGCCGCTCTCGCCGCCGGCGGCGCGCGCGAAGTTTTCCGCGGCCTGGTTGGCCTGCTGCATCGGCTTGGTCAGGTCGCGCACCTGGGTGGCGAGGTGGCGCAGCTGCGCCGGCGCCTGCTGCGCCCACTCGGCGGCGGGGCCGGCCAACTGCACGGTCAGCGTCGTCGCCACCGCCATGCCCGACAGCAGCACCAGCAGCGCGGCCAGGAAGCGCGGCAGGTACAGCCGTTGCAGCACGCGCAGGATCGGGTTGCCGACCAGGGCGAAGAAGGCCGAAAGCAGGATCGGCAGGATCACGTCCTGCGCGGCCCACAGGGTGTAGCAGACCGCCAGGGTGGCCAGCACCACCAGCGAGACCGGTCCGCGCGGACGCGGTGCGGGCGGCGGCGGCAGGGGACCGTGCGGCGCGTCGTCGGCGACGGCCGCGGGATCGGGAACTGTGCTCATCGAACCTGCGATGCGGTGGCCGCGCCGCGCGCTGCAGTGCACGCGCCGAGCGGCGTCGGAAAGGAAGCGAAGTGTAGGCCGATCGTGGCCGGCGCGGTATCAAGACCGCGTGGCCGCCGCGTGCGCGCGGCGTGGCGGCGCAGCATCACAGCGGCTGCAGAGTCCGTCGTAGGAGCGGCTTCAGCCGCGACAGGCTTTACCGGGAACGCCCCATCGCGGCTGAAGCCGCTCCTACACAGGGGCTTGCCCTAGCGCTCGGACAGGTCTGTCGCCGCTTCCGCGGCGGCGGGTTGCCCGGGGCGCGAGGCCGTCGGCGGCCGCACCGGCTGCGGACGAGCGGGGGATGGCGGAACCGGTGTGGCGGGCGGCGGTGTCTGGGTGGCGGCATCCACTGCCGCATCCTGTGCCGTGTCCGCGGCCTCCTCCGCATCGTCGGAGGCGCGCTCGGCGTGATCGGACGCGCTCTTGGCGGTGGTGGCGTTGATCAGGCTCGAAACCGCACTGAGCATCTGCAGCCAGCGCGCGCCGCCGAGCTTGCCGACCACCGCCGCCGGTTCGGCGCGCCCGACCAGGAAGCCGGTGCCGAGGCCGACCACGACGATCCGCCACGGCGTCCAACCTTCGCGCCAGACCTGCTGCAGGGTCGCCCAGTGAGTGCGCACCTGCTCCTGGCGTCCTTCCAGCACCGCTTCGGCGCGGGCGATACGGTGCTGCAATTGCCGCAGGCTCATGGCGTGGCCTCACGCTTGGCGATGTCTTCGTCGCCGTCCTCGTCGTCGCCGCCGATGCCCAGCTTGGCCAACTGGCGGCGGGTGGCGTCGAGCTTGCTCATGTCGAAGTAGCGCAGCGCCTGCCAGGCACCGAGCGCGGTGACCACCAGGCTGAAGGCCGCGGTCGCCGAAATCGACGCCAGCCACGACCAGCCCATGCGCTGCAGCAGGGCGATCATCGCGCCCATCAGCAGCATCCAGGCCGAGGCGCCGAACGCCACCGCCACGGTCATCCACACCAGGGCCCGCGCCAGGGCGGCACGGGCCAGGGCGAAGTCCGCGGCCACCAGCTTGCGCAGGGCGCGGCCGGTGTCCAGGGTGGCGGTGAGTCCTTCGCGTCCGGCCGTGCCGAGCGCGCGGAAGGATTCCTCCAGCGACGGTGCCGCCGCGGCGTCTGCCGCGGCGCCGTCGGTGCGGGCCTGCTCCTCGCTCACGCGCGGCTTACTTGTCGCCGCCGCTGCGCGCCAGCTTGGCGATGATCCAGCCGGTGGCGAAGGCCACGCCGAACGAGGCCAGCGGGCGCTCGCGGATCAGCTCGGCAGCGCTGTCGATCAGGTCGCGGCCCTTGTCCAGCAGCACGTCCACCTGCTCCTTCGCCGCCGCGCCGCCGAACTCGGCCGCCGCCAGCCCGGACAGGGCGCTGTCGGACAGCTCGGCCTTGACGTTGGCTTTGCCCAGCTTCAGTTCCTCGCCAGCGGCACCGGCAGCGCCCTTGATCGCGTCGCCGGCGTAGCTGGCCGCGGACTTCAGGTGCGCGCCGGCTTCGCTCAGGTTGTCCTTGAGGTTCTCGGTATTGGTCGGGCTGGCATTCATGGGCATGTCTCCTCTGGGGTTTGGGGGCCTGCCGTCCGCCGATGCGGACGCTGCGCAGAACGGGGCGACACCAATACCATCGGCGGGGTGTACGGGGTGTTAGCTCGTCGCCACAAGCAGTACGCCATAGTGTCGGCGCTCGCCCGCGAGCGGCCAAGTCCCGGAGGAACTGTCATGCACGCGTACGGCAGCGGGAGCGGCCATGCCGGGGTGGTCGCCTACGACAGCGGCCCGGACTGGATCGTGCTGCGCTTCGCCGATGGCGCCACCTACCGCTACGACCGCCAGCATCCCGGCCTGCTCCAGGTCTTGGAGATGCAGCGCCTGGCCGCGGCCGGGCGCGGCCTGACCACCTACCTCAACCAGCACGTGCGCGACGACTACGCCGCGCGCCTGGACTGAGCGCGCCGGC
The DNA here is from genome assembly GCF_017746095.1 of Xanthomonas sp. D-109. Taxonomy (NCBI): domain Bacteria; kingdom Pseudomonadati; phylum Pseudomonadota; class Gammaproteobacteria; order Lysobacterales; family Lysobacteraceae; genus Xanthomonas; species Xanthomonas sp. D-109. Next base: position 48,238 of record NZ_JAGHWV010000013.1, on the reverse strand, counting down.
TCACTGCATGACCAGGTCGGCCTGCGCGCCGCCGCGCACCACGCGCAGCACCAGTTGCGCCGGCTTGCGCGCGAAGTTGGCGCGGTAGCTGGCCAGGTCGGCGAACTCGCCGACCGAGGCGGCCACCACGATGTCGCCGCTGGCCAGGCCGTTGCGCGCCGCGCGGCTGCCGCGCGCGACGTTGCCGATCAGCACGCCGGAGATGCCGGACTGGCGCAGCGATTCGGGCAGGTCGGCGAAGGTGGCGCCGCTCAGCCGCGGATCCAGCGACTCGCCGCTGATCGCGCGCGGCTGCTCCTTGAGCGTGGCCTTGAGCTGCAGCGGCTTGCCGTCGCGGCGCACGTCCAGGGTCACGGTGCTGCCCACCGGCTGCAGGCCCTCGTAGTTGTGCAGCGCCTCGGCGCTGTCCAGGCGCTCGCCGTTGGCGGCGACTACCACGTCGCCCGGCTGCAGCCCGGCGGCCGCGGCCGACGAACCGGCCAGCACCCGCGTCACCAGCGCGCCGCGCGGCGCCGACAGGCCCAGGCCCTGCGCCATCTGCGTGGTCAGGTTCTGCGTCTCGATGCCGAAGGTGCCGCGGATCATCACCCCGTTGTTCTTGATCAACTGGTCGACCACCGCGCGCGCCAGGTTCGACGGGATCGCCAGGCCCAGGCCGATGTTGCCGGCCATGCTGCCCTGCGGGTTGAAGCTGGCGGTGTTGATGCCGACCAGTTCGCCGCGCAGGTCCACCAGCGCGCCGCCGGAGTTGCCCGGGTTGATCGAGGCGTCGGTCTGGATGAAGTTCTGGTAGCCCAGGCCGCGGATGCCGTTGCGGCCCATCGCCGAGACGATGCCGGAGGTGACGGTCTGGGTGAAGCCGAATGGGTTGCCGATGGCCGCGACGAAATCGCCCACGCGCAGCTTGTCGCTGTCGCCCAGGCGGATCTCGGTGAGGTTGTCGGCCTTGATCCGGATCAGCGCGATGTCGGTGTCCGCGTCCGAGCCCATGAACTCGGCCTTGAAGCTGCGCCCGTCGGCCAGCGTCACCTGCACGTCGTCGGCGTTCTCCACCACGTGGTGGTTGGTCAGCACGTAGCCGTTCTTCGCATCGATGATCACGCCCGAACCCAGCGACTCGTTGATGCGCTCCTGCGGGATGTCCGGGAACAGGCGGCGCAGGATCGGGTCGTTGAAGAACGGATTGCGCACCCGCACCACCTGCTTGGTGTTGATGCTCACCACCGCCGGCATCACCTTCTGCAGCATCGGCGCCAGCGACGGCAGCGGCTCGCCGGCCACCGAGGACGGCAGGCGCGCGGCCGTGGACAGTGGCGGCGCCGCGGCGGGCGCGGCCTCGGCGCGGTTGTCCAGTTGCGCATTGATCGCGGTGGCGGCGAAACCGCCGAAGGCAGCGGCGGCGGTCAGGGTCAGCAGCGTAGGCAGCGGTCGCATGGGGTCGGTTTCCGGGGAACGCGGGAGACGTGGGGCAGATGGGCGCGCGTGCGCGTAAATCAAGATGAACGCGCCGCGTTTAACCGCCAGTGAAAGCGCTCCGGTGCCGCCTGCGCAAGGCCGCAATCGCGCCTTGCGCGCGCGGCGCAGCAACAGCGCAGAATCGCGTCGCGGCGACGTTGACAGTGGGCTTGCCCGGCGTTAGCGTTCACGCGTGTCGCAGCCACTACATGTAGCGGTATGGATCCGGTGCGGCACTAGACATAGGGTTTTCTTCACCAGGACTTCACATCCAGGGGCGCGCTCGGCGGTGCATGACGGGACGGTGACAGGAAACGTCGCGGAATCAGGGGATTTTTGATCGGTCGAGGGCAGGCGCCGCGTGCGCTGCCGCGGCCGTCTCTGCCGTGCAGCGCAAGTGCGATATAGACAAGACACATGGCGGGTGACCACCCATCCGCTTCATCGGGACAGGTTCGAGGAGAACACAGCAGAATGAGTACGGTGCGCCTGGAAGTCGTCCAGACCGGATCCAAGCACGACCCCATCCCGATGCAGCCGGCGTCGCAGGACATCTGGGACAAGAAGTATCGGCTCAAGACCAAGCAGGGCGAGCCGCTGGATGCCGACATCGACGGCACCTACCTGCGCGTGGCGCGGGCGCTGGCCGATGCCGAGTCCACCGACGAGTTGCGTGCCTACTGGTTCGAGCGCTTCACCTGGGCGCTGCGCCGCGGCGCGATCCCGGCCGGGCGCATCACCTCCAACGCCGGCGCGCAGGAACACAAGCCGGCCACCAGCACGATCAACTGCACCGTGTCGGGCACCATCACCGACTCGATGGACGGCATCCTGGAGAAGGTCCACGAGGCCGGGCTGACCCTCAAGGCTGGCTGCGGCATCGGCTACGAGTTCAGCACGCTGCGCCCGCGCGGCGCGTTCGTGGCCGGTGCCGGCGCCTACACCTCCGGGCCGATGTCGTTCATGGATATCTTCGACAAGATGTGCTTCACCGTGTCCTCGGCCGGCGGCCGCCGCGGCGCGCAGATGGGCACCTTCGACGTGTCCCACCCGGACGTGAAGGATTTCATCCGCGCCAAGCGCGAGGACGGGCGCCTGCGCCAGTTCAACCTGTCGCTGCTGATCACCGACGGCTTCATGCAGGCGGTGGAGCAGGACGCCGACTGGCCGCTGGTGTTCCCGGTCAACCGCAAGGAAGAGGCCGACATCGACCTGGCCGACGCCAGCGCCGTGGTGTGGCGCGACTGGCCCACGCACCACGACTACATCGTGCGCGACGACGGCCTGGTCGCGTGCAAGGTGTACGGGCACATCCGCGCCCGCCACCTGTGGGACATGATCATGGTCTCCACCTACGACTACGCCGAGCCGGGTTTCATCCTGATCGACCGCGTCAACGAAATGAACAACAACTGGTGGTGCGAGAACATCCGCGCGACCAATCCTTGCGTGACCGCCGATACCTGGGTGCAGACCGCCGAGGGGCCGCGTCAGGTCGCCGATCTGCTGGGAACGCCGTTCCTGGCGCGGGTCGATGGCGGCGATCATGCCACCGGTGTGGAGGGATTCTTCAAGACCGCGCACAAGCAGGTGGTGCGACTGCAGACGCAGGAAGGTTACGCGCTGCGCCTGACCGCAGACCACCGCGTGCGGCGCGTGGTGCGCCAGACCCGTTGGTCGCTGGACACCCAATGGTGCCAGGCGGACCAACTGGTCGCGGGCGACCGGGTGCTGCTCAACAATCACCGTGCCGGTGCCGAGTGGGGCGGCGCGCGCAGCTATGAGGAAGGTTTCCTCCTCGGCATGCTGGTGGGCGACGGCACGCTCAAGCAGGAAGCCGCCGTGTTGTCTGTCTGGTCGCAGGCCGCCGCCGTCAATGCGGCGCCGCTGGCACCGGTGGCGCTGATGGACGAAGCCCTGCACTGCGCGCGCAGCCTGCCGCACCGTGCCGACTTCGCCGGCTGGAGCGAGGTGCGCGACCGTGGCGAGTACCGTCTGAAGTCGGCCGCCTTGCGCGATCTGGCCCTGGAGCTGGGCCTGCGTCCGGGCGACAAGGCGATCACCCCGGCCGTCGAGAAGACCTCCAGCGATTTCCATCGCGGCTTCCTGCGTGGCCTGTTCGACACCGACGGCTCGGTGCAGGGCAGCCAGGAGAAGGGCGTCAGCGTGCGCCTGGCACAGTCCGACCTGGCACGGCTGGAGGCAGCGCAGCGCATGCTGTTGCGGCTGGGTATCGCCTCGCAGATCTGCCGCGACCGGCGCCCCGCCGGCACGGCGTTGCTGCCCGACGGGCACGGCGGCACGCGTGCCTATGCCACCAAGGCGCAGCACGAACTGGTCGTCAGCGGCGACAACCTCGATGCCTTCGCCGAGCGGGTGGGCTTTGCCGACACCGCCAAGGCCAACCGCCTCAAGGCGCTGCTGTCCGGCTACCGTCGCCAGTTGAATCGCGAGCGCTTCGTGGCGACCGTGCAGTCGGTGGCCGCCGATGGCATCGAAGACGTCTACGACGTGCAGGTCCCTGGCATCAACACCTTCGACGGCAACGGTCTGCACGCCCACAATTGCGGCGAGCAACCATTGCCGCCGTACGGCGCCTGCCTGCTCGGCTCGATCAACCTCACCACCTTCGTGCGCGAGCCGTTCACCGAGCGCGCCCGCTTCGACTGGGAGGAATACAAGGAAGTGGTGCGGGTGTTCACCCGCATGCTCGACAACGTGGTCGAGGTCAACGGCCTGCCGCTGCAGCAGCAGCGCGACGAGATCATGCGCAAGCGCCGTCACGGCATGGGCTTCCTCGGCCTGGGCTCGACCATGACCATGCTGCGCATGAAGTACGGCAACGCCGAGTCCTGCGAGTTCACCGAGTCCATCGCCCGCGAGATGGCCGTGGCCGGCTGGGAGACCGCGCTGTCGCTGGCCAAGGAGAAGGGCCCGGCGCCGATCATGCAGGAGACCTTCGAGGTCACCGCGGCGATGCTGCGGCAGCGCCCGGAGATGGCCCGCGACGGCTGGCGCGTCGGTGAGCGTATCGAGGGCCGGCTGCTGCACGCCAGGTACAGCCGCTACATGCAGCGCATCGCCGAGGTGGCGCCGGCGCTGGTCGAGGAACTGGCCGAGGTGGGCGCGCGCTTCACCCACCACAGCTCCATCGCCCCCACCGGCACCATTTCGCTGAGCCTGGCCAACAACGCCTCCAACGGCATCGAGCCGAGCTTCGCCCACCACTACAGCCGCAACGTGATCCGCGAGGGTAAGAAGAGCAAGGAGAAGGTGGACGTGTTTTCCTTCGAGCTGCTGGCCTACCGCCACCTGGTCAACGCCAAGGCGATGCCGTTCGCCGAGGACGCCGCCGCGCGCCTGCCGGACTACTTCATCGCCGCCGACGATATCCACCCCAAGGAACACGTGGACGTGCAGGCTGCCGCGCAGAAGTGGGTGGACAGCTCCATCTCCAAGACCGCCAACGTCCCCACCGACTATCCCTACGAGCAGTTCAAGGACATCTACCGCTACGCCCACCAGCAGGGGCTGAAGGGCTGCACCACGTTCCGCTTCAACCCGGCCGCCTTCCAGGGCGTGCTGGTCAAGGAAGCGGACCTGGAGAACACCACCTACCGCTTCGAGCTGGAAGACGGCAGCGTGGTCGAGGTCAAGGGCAACGAACAGATCGAATACGACGGCGAGATGCATACCGCTGCCAACCTGTTCGATGCGCTGAAAGAAGGGTATTACGGCAAGTTCTGACGCCGTCCCGTCTCCTCTCCGCGCCGGCGGAGGGGAGGGCGGCGGTGGGAGCCCCGGAGCGCGGCGCGCCGCGCTTCCTCAACGTTTCCCCACCGTCCGCCGCCTGTCGCCGTTTCCGGCTCCCCGCTTCGCTGCAATCGGTATAGCATCGCCCGCGTGACATAAACACTGACACCCTGAGGAGGGTTTTATGAGCAATGGAAATGGCGTCACGGCGACGCTGACGCAGGTCGCCGAGAACGTGAAAGAAACCGCCACCAACGTCGGCGAGACCATCGCCGCCACCGCCAGCGAGGCCGTCGCCACGGTCAAGCAGACCGCCGAGACCGTGCAGAAGCGCGTGCAGGACCAGGTCGCCAAGACCCGCAAGGCGGTGAAGCAGGCCGAGAAGGCCGTCGCCAAGCGTGCCGAGAAGGCCGGCAAGGCCGTCAAGAAGACCGTCGCCAGCGCGCGCAAGAAGCTGGAAGCGGCCAAGGCCAGCGCCCAGGCCGAAGCTGCCGCGCTGACCAAGGGCGGCAAGAAGACCGCCAAGAAGGCGGCTGCGAAGAAGGCGCCGGCGAAGAAGGCCGCGGCCAAGAAGGTCGCGGCCAAGAAGGCCCCCGCCAAGAAAGTGACCGCCAAGAAGGCCGCGCCGAAGAAGGCGGTCAAGAAGGTCGCCGCCAAGAAGGCCGTTGCCAAGAAGGCAGTGAAGAAAGCGGCGAAGAAGGTTGCAGCGAAGAAGGCCGTCGCCAAGAAAGCGGTGAAGAAGGTCGCCAAGGCGGTCAAGAAGAGCACCGCCAAGGTCGCCAAGAAGAGCACCGCCGTGAAGAAGACCGCCGTGCGCAAGGCCGCCGGCAAGAAGGCCGCGGCCACCCGCGCCAAGAAGTAAGCCGTCCCGTCGCACCCTCTCTCCCGTGCGCGGGAGAGAGGCTGGGCCCACGCCCGTCCCGCTCTGCCTTCCAGGAACGCACGCCTCATGGCCATCAAGATCGACCAGAAAATCAAGGGCTACGCCGTCGTCACCCCCGAGGACAAGGCGCGCGACGCCGCCGCCGCGGTGCCCGCCTCGTCGATCGACCGCGCCACCGCCGAGGCCGAAGCGCCGGCGGACAACATCATCCACATGCACGAGCGCATCGAGCGCCCGGACGTGCTGATCGGCAGCACCTACAAGATCAAATCGCCGTTGGTGGAACACGCCATGTACGTGACCCTCAACGACATCGTGCTCAACGCCGGCACCGAACACGAACTGCGCCGCCCGTTCGAAATCTTCGTCAACTCCAAGTCCATGGAGCACTTCCAGTGGATCGTGGCGCTGACCCGGATCATGTCCGCCGTGTTCCGCAAGGGCGGCGACGTCACCTTCCTGGTCGATGAGATGAAGGCCGTGTTCGACCCCAAGGGCGGCTACTTCAAGGCCGGCGGCGTGTATATGCCGTCGCTGGTCGCCGAACTGGGCAGCATCGTCGAAGAGCACATGAAGTCGATCGGCCTGCTGCACGACCCGGAAATGAGCGACCACCAGCGCGCGCTGATCGCCGAGAAGCGCAAGCAGTACGAAGAACGCTCAAAAAAAAACAGTGAAGTGAGCAAGGCGGTTCCTTCTCCTGCGGGAGAGGGTGCCCGCAGGGCGGACGACGGGACGGTGTCCGCCGACTCCACCGCCGACCACGAAGAGGACATCGCCGTCACCGGCGACGGCGCGAGTTTCCCGCCGTCGGCCACGATGTGCCACAAGTGCAACACCAAGGCGCTGGTCATCATGGACGGGTGTGCCACGTGTTTGAATTGTGGGTATTCGAAGTGCGGTTGAGCGCTGGCATTGGGTGGGGGCGGCGTTACATGTAGCCCGAACTACTTCTTCGGGATAAATGTCATCTTGAGGCTCTCGTAGATTTCCTTGTCCTGGTTGCTGCCCTTCTCAGCAGCCAACTGCCCCCAGCGCAAGGTCTCGGGACCATTGTTGTGCAAGACGCAATCCAGGGAATAGTCGCGCATCCCTTTGATTGCCGAAAGGTCGCCGCGCTCGGCCTTTGTACGATTGGAATCAACATCGAAAGTCTTGCAGCTTCCGTCTCCTGAAACGGGGGCTACATCGATCTTATGATCGTTTTCCCCGCAGGAAACCAAAAGCAGAAGACATCCCCATAATGCCGCCCTCAGCATCGTGACCTCACGCATTCTTCCGCTAGCCTCTGATGTGTTCCGGCCGTAAATTCCTGGTAAATCAAAGCAAGGCTGCGTTGCACAGAAATCATCTCTTGCAATTTGAATATGCTTCTTTCTCAAAATAATCATTAAGCTGCGCGCTCTCTTTCAGTTTTTCAACCGCTTGGCAGGAAGGACGTAGGTCATCATGTGGGAATGAGTAAATCTCGCCCTCTTTACTCAGTCTATTCAGTACCCACCAGACGCGCGCATCTCCCACTCTGAAACGCACAGCACTTTCATCTCCAATGCTGGCGACAAGTAGGTCGCTTTTGTTTTCTGCATATCGAAGGTCAAGTGCCTGCAAGTTGCCGTACACCGCTTTATCGCTGACCGAGCAGCCATTCGCGAGGATTGAGAACCCGATGGAAATCGCTGCGCGTGAAATTATATTTGCTTTCAGCATTTGCCTGTAGGGGATTGCCAGGAATCATGGTTTGAAAAGCGTGCAAGAGCCTTGCCATAACGGAGGTTCTTTATACTCGTTCTAAGCGTCTAGTGCGATTTATATGAAGATAGATATTGAAATTTTTGACTAGTCAAATTTACTTAAAAGATTTCGAGCTCGCTATTCGTCGAGGTTCGGCTAAAGATCTGCGTCGCATGGCTTCACGCGGTAACCGGGCAAGATCTTATGTTGCAGTCGGCTTTGTGTCACCTAGTTGCAGTCAATCTTCAACTCTCTTCTTATTGGTGGGCTATCAATGCAAATAGTCTTCCCCAGGAATTCCCAGAGCTCATAAAAAATGTCCCATTGGTTTGCAGAATCCACTGCCGGAGCTTCTATCTCCGTGTAAAAGTTACTCCTGTCGCCCAAAGCCCTATCCACACGAACATACTATCGTCCATCACGAGGATGGGTGTAAACTAAATGACGATAATCTTCAATCATCGTTCACGGTCCAAATCCAACCGACATTGCGGTCACTTTATTGCCGTCCGATAAAAAGCAGATATTTGAACCTCCCTCAGAGAAGCCACAAATGCGTTCAAATTCATGCCCGCCGATCTTCTCTTTCGATGTATCTATCGTGCCATAATCTTGACTTGCTTTAATGGCCTTGGAGTAAGATTCGCCAATGGCCACGCCCTTCAGTTTTAGTCCCTTAAGACTTTCTATCGTTCGAGGCACCGTTTTATCCGTATGACCTGATGAGATGCGTATCTCATCAATTGTCCTGAACTTCGGTGCGACGTCAGGATTAGAGGTTATTACTACTTGCATGCCTGTGGCTGCATCTCGATAAGTTCTTTGAATCAGGCCGGCACTATTGAGCATTTTTTTGCCTTCGCCATAGCGGTGAATGACATCGGATTCCTTGTAGGCATTCGGAATGTAAGCTCCATCATGGAAGGCTTTGGATACATAATCCAAATTTGACTGCTTCGCTGCTGAATTAAATGTGCTTGCGCAGATGCCAAGAATTATGAGGACAAATCCATATTTTTTCATGTCGTTTCAGCTGTCTTAGAAGAGAGGGACAATCGTAGGCCTTTCGTAGTTCAGGCGCTGATATGGAACTGGCTTGAGAGGGTTTCGGGCCTTGGCATCACGAACCATGCCTACCAATTCTTGGATATCTTCGTTCTGCATTCGAGTGCAACCGACCGCTGGCGCCCATCCCTGCCTTGGTGCCGTAGGATTCTGAAGCCTGGACCCACCGCCATGGATCCATCGCCCTCGCGGGTCATTGGTCCTTAGAATGTCATTAGGCCCATATGCTCTCGGATTCATCTTGTAGGGACCAGCTGTGGGATAAACATCATTTGATTGATAGGCGCCAGACGCACCCGGAAGGGCATTCCCTGCAACATCACTTAGTGAGTCCCATGATTTAATGAGATTGCCATGGTCATCATAATAGTTTGTTATTCCAAGATTCTGGTAGGTTACGACTGAGTCTAGACCAGAAGGGTCGGCCTGCGAAATAGGGCTTCCATTTGCATAGCCATACGTTGCCATTCCTCCGCCAAGGCCAATCAGGTCACTTTGGCTATATCGTCCGCTTAAAGAGTCGTAATCTCGATAGTAGTTCTGATTGAATCCCGTGGCGCTGTCGTAACGCTGGCCCGGGAAGCGCAGGTTGAACACGAATGCGGTGCCGTCGTTGTCCGGATCCTGATTCGGCGGCGTAGTGCCGAAGGCTTCGCCCTTGACGTCCCAAGTCCAGATGGCAACGTCACGCGCCGGGTCGATCACCGCTCGTGGCGTGCCCAGATGGTCGGGCTGCACATAGTTCAACGCGGTCCCCGCCAGCACGCCCACCGGCAGGTCATCGAGCCAGATCGCCTGCTGGAGAGCCTTGCCGTTGGTGTCGTAGTCGCCCATCCAGTGGCCGGCTTCGTCGTAGACGGTGTAGGTGTTGGTGGTGCCGAGGAACCGGCGCACCTGCTCGCCCCGGTCGTTGTAGCGATACTCCATCGCCAACGTGCCACTGCGCGTGGCTTGGCTCAGCCGCCCCGTCGCGTCGTAGGCGAAGGTGCGCGCCAAGCCATCGATGGCCGTGGTGTTGCCCATCGCGTCGTAGCTGCGGGCTACGCCGGCCACGCTGGCCAGGCGGTGGCTGTCGGTTGGATAGGTGTAGGTCTGGCTGGCGCCGTTGACCTGGGCACTGAGCCGGTTGCCGGTGGCGTCGTAGCTGTATCCGTCGATCACCGTGCCGGTCGGGCCATCCTTGAAGGCGGTCAGCCGATTCAGGTTGTCATAGCCCAACTTCACCACAGGTGCGGTGTTGCCGGGCGCGGTGAACGCAGTGAGGTTGCCTGCCGGATCGAAGCCAAAGCCAATATTCAGGCCATCCTTGCGGCCGTCCTGGATCGCCAGCGGGCGGTAGTTCTTGTCCAGCACGCGCTGCAACGGCCGGCCGTTGCCATAGGCCCAGCCAGCGCTGGGGCCAAACGGGTAATAGGTCGCGCCGCTCAGCAGTTTTTGACGCGCGCCGCCGGCGGGCGTGACGCCCACTTCCGTTGTTTGTCCCAGCGCATTGCGCACGTAATCCACCACCGCGCCGTCCGGATAGGTCACCCGGCTGAGGCGGTCGCCCTTGGTGTAGGCGTAGCGCAGCGCGAACGCCTTGCCGTTGGTGGTCTGCACCTTGCGCACGACGCGCCCGAACCGGTCATAGCAATACTGGGTTATGCCACTGCCGTCCTGCAGCCTGCTCAAGCGGCCCAGCGCGAAGGTTTCCCCAGCCGCGCACACATTCTGGCTGGCATCGTAGGTGTAGGTGGCGATCAGCGCCTTGTCGGCATAAGTGGCCTTGGCCAGCCGCCCCAGCGCATCGTAGATGTAGCTGGTCTTGGTGCCGCGCGCATCGGTCTGCGTGACCATGTTGCCGGCACTGTTGTAGGTGTAGCTGGTAACACCCGTGTCCGGGCTGGTGAGCTTCAGCAGGTCGCCCAGGCCATTGTATTGGTAGACCGTAGCCAGGCCCTTGGGATCGGTGACCTTCGCGATGTGGTCCAGCGCGTCGTAATCGAACTGGGTCTTGGCCGCGATGCCACCCACGTCCTGGATGGTCTGCTTGACCCGGTTGAGCGGATCGTAGTCGGCCTGGGTCTTGTGCTTGAGCGCGTCGGTCACCAACTGCACGTTGCCGTTGTCGTCGTAGCTGAAGTCGGTCGGATCGGCTTCGGCCGTGGCTTGCGTCGCCAACTGGCCAATTCGGTTGTAGATCCGCGACAGCGTGTGCGTCAGGGTGCCCGACGCGTCCTTGGTGTCTTCCTTGGCCCGGTTGCCCGACGGATCCAGCGTGTAATGGATGGTGTTGCCGGCGCCATCGGTCACGTCGGTCAAGCGATGCGCGGCGTCGTAACCATAGGTGACGAACGTGCCGTCGGGATCGGTGACCTTTTTGACATTCCCTACCTCATCGTAGGCCACGACCGTCGTCTGATCCTGGTCGGACGGTGTGCCATCCGCGTTCGCGCGCAGCGTGCTTGAGTCCGTCCAGCCGCGTGGCGTGTAGGTCAGGTCCCGGATCAGGCCATTGGCGTCCTGGGTGCGCGTCGGGCGCCCGTTACGGTCGTAGGACACATAGGTGGTGGCCCGGCCCAGCGCGTCGATGACCTGATACAGATCCCCCGCGCGGTGGCAGGCGCCACCGACAGTGGCGCAGCCGGATTCGTCGGCGGTCAGGTAGTAGCGGTAGGTCGTGGTGTCCGCCACATCGGTGCGCGGGCCGTCCTGGCTCAGCACCAGGCCGACCTGCGGGCACTGCGTGCCGTCCACGGTGTCGCAGTAGCTGGTCAGCCACTGGCGCACGCCAGTCGGTGCGTTGGCAGTGCTGCCGCAGTTGTAGCTCATGGCGGCGGATACGGCCGGATCAACCTCGCAACGTGCCGTCTGCTGACCGCGGGCGTTGTAGGCCCACATCGTCTTGGCGGTCGTGGCGCCGGCCGCATCGAGCACCGTGCGCGTCAGCGGCACGCGCAGGCTGGTGTTCCAGGTGGTGTTCGTCGTGCGCTGCTGCGCAGTGCCCGACGCATCGATCTGCTGGGTCAGCAGGCCATTGGCCGAGTAGGTGGTCTTGGTGACCGTGTCCTTGAAGTCCGTTCTCGACGCCGGATACCCGTTGTCGTCGTAGGTCAGCGCCTTCCAGGGCTGATTGCATTGTTCACCGCACGGCACGCTGGCACCGGTCGGCTTGAGCGAGCCGTAGCCGGTGTCGGTGTAGGTCAGAAAGGTCCTGAATCCCAGCGGCGAAGTCACCGCGGCCGGGGTGGCCCAGTTGGAGGTGGAGGCCGAATACTCGATCGAGATGGCATCGACGTTGCCGGCGAAGCTCGACGCAATCGCATCGCCGCTGCTGGCATAGCGCGTGGTTTCGAAGCGCACGCCCTTCTCGTCGATGACGCCGGTCAGCGCCGTCGGCTGGCTCTTGTTGGAGGTGAGCGAGGCCTCGTTGTAGACGTATTGGCGCGTCTTCCCGTCCGGATACTGCACCGAGGTCAGGTTGCCGATGCTGTCGTAGCCATAGGTCAGCGTGCCACCGTCGGGCAAGGTGACAGTGCTCAGGCGGTTATTGCTGTCGTAGGCGAAACTCAGCGAGCGGCCGCCCGCATCGGTGACCCGCTGCAGGAGGTTCGGCGGCGGTTTGCTGCCGGCGAGCGGCGGCAGGTCGCTGTATTGCAAGGTCAACACCGTCTGGCCCATGCGATCGAACACCGAGCGCAGCAGGCCGGCGGTGTCGTAGAGCTCGGTCTGCTGGGTCGCCGCCACCGCCAGGGAGTAGCCCAGCAACACGCCGGCGCTGTCGCGGCGCTCGGTCAAGGTATCGGCGATGTCCGGGTCCGGCACCCACGCGCCATTGCTGGGACGAAACCGTTCCACCACACCGTCAGGCCGTTGGACATCGATAAAGCTGCCGCCATTGGCGACGCCCGACAGCATCAGATCCAGTCGGCGCTCGAAGGAGTGGCGCCACTGCTTGCCCAGCGTCACCGCGGTCACGAAGGTCTTGCTGTTGTAGAAGCGGCGCAGCGTCAGCCAGGTCGGCGAATCGTAGTCGGTGTCCTGGCGGAACATGTTGCCCGTGGACGTGTTGATCGGGTCGCCTTCGAAGGCAGTTCCCCGATGCACCCCACCCTGCTTCAGCGCTGCGTTGCCGCTGCTGCCATGCGGGCCGGTGTTGTCGCCGGCCTGGCCCAGCCCGCCGGTGCACCCAGTGTTGCAACTGCCCGTGTTCTTGACCGGCTGGCCTTCGCCCACAATCTTGTCGTTGGCGTAGACATAGCCCCACCACTGCCCGTTTTGATACACCGTCGCAGCCGCAAAGCCATCGCTGTAGGACACCGTAAAGACGGGCGTTTTTTCGCAGCCATTGGATTGGCACACCCGCATGGCGCCATCGATGACGAACTGCACCGCTTCGTTCACGGTGGCAAACGATTGCGACCCATTGCTGGAATCCCCGACATACGGCGGCCCATATTGCCGCTTCGGGGTGACCGCAACACTGGGGAAGGCGACCAGCGCGCCGGCGAGCAGCAGCAGGGAGGCACCGCCGAAACGGCGGGCGGCACGAACGTGGGGGTTCGGCATGGCTTCGTCCTTGAGCATGATTAAGTTGTGTTGCCGGCAGCCGCTGCATCCAGCTCCTTGGCTGGCGAAATCATACCGAGCTTTGTTGCAAATTCTGAGACGGACGTTGGATTTTTTCTGAGAACGTCTTGCCTGGCGGCCAGACGCCAAGCGGGCCTCTATCGACCTAGGCGGAAACACCCGTTGCAGTGCGATCATGGCGCCATAGCCGGCACCTCTTGCCTGGCTTTAGGAGATCACTGCCATGGATGCCACCACGCCATTGCTGACATTCGCGCTGCTGGAGCAGAAGATCGAGGCGATGCCGGAAGGGCCGGTGTCTGCCTTGTCTTCGCCGCGCTGGATGCGGGTACTCAACGTGGTGGGATGGGCGGGAATCGTCATCGGCTTGCTGCCGTCGCTGCTATTGCTCTGGCTCGCGCCGCAGCTGTGGATGGTGACCCTGTCGCAGGTGGGGTTGGTCCTCACGTTGGCTTTTTTCCCATATTTGCTACGTACGGTCTGGTTGGTCATTTACGAATTCGTCAATTCGCGCAGGCAGTTCGTCGAACAGTTCGATCACGATGTAGCTCAACTGCGTCAGTTGTCGCATTGGTTGCGTGCTTATCCGCGCGACGTGCTGGAGGAGCAGTTGCGTTACGCCAAGATGGCGCAGGAACGTCTGGTCTCTAAGCTTGGTCTGTTAGTTGGCGGCATGGACAAGCTGGGCTTGCTGCCACTGTGTCTGTCGTTATTCGTCGTCCTGCGCAACTGGCGCGATCTGTTGGCCTTGCCCGCGTGGCTGGCCATGCTGGCACTATTCGCTGCGATCTTGTGGATGATCAGTTGGCTGGGTGCGCATTTCCGTCTGCGTCTGCACCTTTACGAAAGCGTGCTCGCCGCTGCGCTCGCCAATGCTGGCGCTGCCAAAGCGGACGTGCCGACTGAGACGGCATTGCCCAGCTCGCCGGCGGGGAACACCGCGCATCGCATCACCAGCCTCGACGCCCTCGAAGCCCTGTACGGCCAACCAGTCGAGCGCGTAGTACGAAAGCAAATCGACCATCTGAACACCGACTACCAAGCGTTCGTGCACGCATCGCCGTTTGTGGTGCTGGCCTCGGCTGGGTCGGAGGGCCTGGACTGTTCGCCGCGCGGCGATGCGCCGGGATTCGTGCAGGTGCTGGATGCGCGCACGCTGGCGTTGCCGGATCGGCCGGGCAACAACCGCGTCGATACCCTGCGCAATCTGCTGCAGGATCCGCGGTTGTCGCTGTTGTTCCTGATTCCCGGCATCGGCGAGACCTTGCGCGTGAACGGCCGTGCCGAGATCCGGGTCGATCCGGACCTGCTGGCGCGGTTCGCGGTCGGCGAGCGCTTGCCGCGCAGCGTGATCGTGGTGCATATCGACGCGGCGTATTTCCACTGTGCCAAGGCGATCGTGCGCTCGCAGCTGTGGGACCCGACACGGCACCTGCCGCGCGATCGCCTGCCCAGCCCCGGCACCATGCACGCGCATCTGGCCGACGGCGCGTTCGACGGCGAAACCTACGACCGGGAACTGCCGCAGCGCACGCGCGATGCGTTGTACTAGCTTGACTCGATCGGTGTGCGCGCCGCGCCGTGCGCATCACGCCGCGCCGGGGTGAACTGCACGCGCCGCGTGACGCCGTCACCGATGTCCCCGGTCATGCCACCCTGCTACGGTACGCCCCTGGTGGGAAGCGGCGACGACGCCGTTCCGGCGCGCAGCGAACGACAGGGGAGTGTGGATGCGGGGACGTGGGGAACCGTCAGGCGGTTGGGGTGAACTGCTGCTGGTCACGGCAGTCGCGTTCGGGTTGCCGATCTACTGGAGTGCGCAGGCGGTGCTGGCGCCGGTGGTGGAGCCCTCTTTTTCCGACGCGAGCCTGTGGGGCATGGTGTTCTACGAGCTGCTGGTGCTGGCGGTGTTGCTGCCGACACTGTGGTTCCGCGGCTGGACGCTGCAGGTGCTGGGGTTGCAGTGGCAGGCGCGCGACATCGGCGTTGGCCTGGCGCTGTTGGCCGCCTGCGTGGTGGCGACCTATCCGTTGAACCTGTTGAACGACAGGGTGGCGGCCGAGGTGAATCCGTCGATGGACGCGATGGTGGCCGGGCCGCTGTCGGCCGGCGTGGTGGTGCTGGTCTCGCTGCTCAATCCGATCTTCGAGGAAGTGTTCGTCTGCGCCTACGTGATCCGCGCGCTGGAGCGGCGGCACAGCCCGGCATTCGCGGTGAACGTGAGCGTGGCGATCCGCGCGTCGTACCACCTCTATCAGGGGCCGGTCGGCACCATCGCCATCGTGGTGATAGGGCTGATCCTGGGCTGGTGGGTGGCGCGCACCGGGCGGCTGTGGCCGGCGATCGTGGCGCATGCCGCGCTGGACCTGATGGGGTTGATGGCCTACGCCTGATGGGCGGGGCACAGGCTGGTAGCCGGGCATGCGCCAGCGTGGCGTGGAGCGACTATCGCGCGGTGCCGCCTGCTCGAAGCCTAGGAAAGGCGGTCGACCATGCCTGCCAGCGGCAGTGCCATCCGTCCGGTCGCTGAATTCGCGGCGGCGCCTTGCCGAAGCGGTCGCTGCCGTAGACAGCTTGATTCCTGAACAGGCCAGCGCTTTCGCGGCTGTACGTCACGCTTTACAGTCGAATGACACGGACGTGTCGCCCGCTGGACAACGGGGAAGGTCCGGGTTCCGGCCGCTCGATCACCTCGCCTACGGCGCAGCGCCGTGCGCGGTGCGCGCCGCACGGGCCGCAACGCTTTCAGGGGAGAAGCGGGATGGCGTCGACCGAGGATCTACCAGCACCGCATCCGTTGTTCGAGCTGCTGTCGGGCGAGATCAGCGACCGCGAACTGCGCCGCTGCCTGCGTGTGGTGCGTCGGCATCTGGGCATGGACGTGGCGTTCCTGTCGCGCTTCCGCAAGACCGATCGCGTGCTCGATCACGTGGACGGGCCGCCCGACGGGCCGATCCACGAGGGCCAGATCCTGCCGTTCGCCGATGGCTACTGCATGGGCGTGGCGCAGGGCGAGCTGCCGCAACTCATCCCCGACACCTCGCTGCTGCCGGCGGCGCTGTGCATTCCGGCGACGCAGGAGATTCCGATCGGTGCGCACATGAGCGTGCCGATCCAGGTGGGAGGGCGGATCTACGGCACGCTGTGCTGTTTCAGTTTCCTGCCCAGGCCCGACCTGGGCGAGCGCGACATCGGCATGTTGCGTGCGTTCGCCGAGATCTTCGCCCTGCGCCTGCACGAGGTGGAGGCGCACAAGCTGGAACGGCAGGCGATGATCGACGAGATCGATGGCGCGCTGGCCGCGGGCGCGCCGCGCATCGTGTTCCAGCCGGTATTCGCGCTGCAGGAGCTGCGCCTGCATGGATTCGAGTGCCTGTCGCGTTTCGACGTGGCGCCGCAGCGTGGGCCGGCGCAATGGTTCCAGCAGGCCGAGCTGGCCGGGGTCGGCATCCGCCTGGAATTGCATGTGCTGGCCAAGGCGCTGGCCCATCTGCGGCGGTTCCCGCCGCAGTACCGGCTCAGCGTGAACCTGTCGCCGGAACTGATGACCTCCGCGGCGCTGGCGGGCGTGCTGGGCGCCGATGCCGAGGTGGCGCGGCTGACCCTGGAGATCACCGAGCACGCCATCGTGCGCAACTACCAGACGCTGGCGCAGGCGCTGGCATCGCTGCGCGAGCGCGGCGCGCAGGTGGCGGTGGACGATGCCGGCGCCGGCTACGCCAGCATGCGTCACATCCTGCAGTTGCAGCCGGACGTCATCAAGCTCGACATGAGCATCACCCAGTGCATCCATTCCGACCGCAGCCGCCGCGCGCTGGCCAAGGGGCTGACCAACTTCGCCCACGAGATCGGCACCCAGGTGTTGGCCGAAGGCGTGGAGACGGCGCAGGAACTGGATGCCCTGCGCGAGCTGCAGGTCGATTTCGTCCAGGGTTACTTCCTGTCGCGGCCGCTGCACGAGGATGCGGCGCTGGCACTTGCGTTGAAGGAGACCGGCTAGTGGGGCTTCGGCGTCGCGCGCGCCGACGAAGCACGCGTGGCGCCTACCACGGCACCACGCGGCCCAGGTAATCCAGGTAGTGCAAACCGCCGCGGCCGTGGGCGGTGTCGATGGTGTCGAGCAGGGGCGGGATGCTGTCGTCGATGGACAGGCGCGCGTCCGGCCCGCCCATGTCGGTGCGGACCCAGCCGGGGGCCATCAGCAACAAGGTGTGCGCACTGTCGCGATGGCGAGCGGCGAAGCTGCGCATCAGCATGTTCAGTGCCGCCTTGCTGCTGCGGTAGATCTCGTACTGGCCATTCGTGTTGTTGGCGATGCTGCCCTGCCCGGACGACATCACGCCGATGGTGCCGGTGTCGCGCACCAGGTCGCGCAAGGTCTCGATGGTGCGCATCGGGCTCAGTGCATTGGTGACCATGACCCGGACGAATTCGTCGGTGGCGACATCGGCGACGGTCTCGCGGTCGTCGTTCTTGACGCCGGCGTTGACGAACAGCAGGTCCAGGGCCTCGCCGTGCAGGCGCGCGCGCAGCGCGGCCAACTGCGATGGATCGGTGATGTCGAGGTGTTCGATACGCAGTGTCTGTGGATGGGCGGTAACCAGATGGTGCAGCGCCGCGCTGGGCGCGCCGGCGCGCTCGGTGGCGATGACGCGCCAGCCGCGTCTCAGGTAGCCTTCGGCCATCGCCAGGCCCAGGCCGCGCGAGGCGCCGATCAGCAGGACGGTTCTGGGTGCAGGGGTGTCGATCATGGTGGGTCTCCGCGTGGCCGGTGCGGCCTCGGCATGCGAGGCCCACCGGCGGTCTGCGCACTCTAGGCGCGCGTGTCGCCCGGCGGAACGCGCGTCGCATGCATTGAGGCCTTGCATGGGACGCCTGTGTCCATTCGCCATCGTCGGGAAACGCGTATGCCGGAACCGGATCTGAATCTGTTGATCGCCCTCGACGCCTTGCTGGCGGAGTGCAGCGTCGCCGGCGCCGCGCGGCGGCTGGGGTTGAGCGCGTCGGCAATGAGCCGGACGTTGACCCGGCTGCGCGAGGCGACCGGCGATGCGCTGCTGGTCCGCGCCGGCGGCGCGATGGTGGCGACACCGCACGCGATCGAACTGCGCGCGCGTGCCCGCGACGCGGTGGAGGCCGCGCGCGCCGTGCTGCGCCCGGCAACGGCCGAGCTGGATCCGGCGGGCGTGCAGCGTACCTTCACCGTGCGCGCCAACGACGCCTTCGTGGAGGCGTTCGCGGCCATGCTGGTGGCCGCAGTGGCGGCGTCGGCGCCGCAGGTGCGCCTGCAGTTCGTGGCCAAGGCGCAGAAGATCGCGGCGCCGCTGCGCGAGGGTCTGGCCGATCTGGAAATCGGGGTGCTGAGCGAGATGGGGCCGGAACTGCGCGTGCAGGGCCTGTTTCGCGATCGCTTTGTCGGTGTGGTGCGCAGCGGTCATCCGCTGGCGCGCGACGGGGAAGTGAGCGTGCAGCGCTATGTGGCGTTCGGCCACGTCGTGGCCTCGCGGCGCGGGCGGGCGCACGGGCCGGTGGACGCGGTGCTGCAGCAGCTGGGCCTGGTGCGTCATGTCGCGACCGTGGTGCCCAGTTTTTCCGCGGCGCTGGCGGTGGCGCGCGCGTCGGACCTGATCGCGCTCGTGCCGGCCTCGTTCATGGCGGCGCAGCCCGACACGCTGCGCGAGCCCGCGCATACGTTCGCGCTCCCCGTGGTCACCGAACCCATCACCGTGTCGATGCTGTGGCATCCGCGCCTGGAGCACGACGCGGCGCATCGGTGGCTCCGCGGCCTGTTTCTGTCCGAGTTCCGCGCGCGCATGCCGCTTCGCTGAGTCGCGCAGGCATGCGTTGCGGCCAACCAGGGCGAGCGGAAGGGATGTGGTGCGGTCCCTGCGACGAGCTGTCTTGCGCCAGCGACCGAACGCCTGATCGACGCGTCCCTGCGGCGATGGCCGCGCCTGTCGCGCAGGCCGTCGCTGCGGGGATGCGACATCGGCACTGGTCCGTCGCCGCGGCGATGGCGCACACTTGTCGGCTCTGATCGAAGGCAGGAACAGGCGATGGCACGGCGATACGGATGGAGCGCGATGCTGGTGGGGCTGGTGGCGTTCGCCGCGGCGGCGGCCGGCCCGACCCCCGGCGAGTACAGCACCAAGGAAGGCTGGGGCAGCATGCGGGTCACCGACAAGGGCGGTGCGCGCCAGTTCGACCTGCTGTCGGTCGGCGCCAACGGCCACACCTGCTCGCTGTCGGGCACGCTGCAGGGCGACAAGGCGGAGGTGAACGATGCCGGCGACGTGCCGTGCAAGCTCGCCTTCAAGCCGGTGCCGGGCGGGTTCAACGTGGCCGCGCTGACCGAGGAAAGCTGCCGCGACTACTGCGGCATGCGCGCCAGTTTCGAGGGCGATTACCTGCAGCTGCCGGCCGGCTGTACTGCCGCGGCCAGCAGCCGGCGGCGCGAGGCGTATCTGCAGGACTATCGCGGCAAGCGCTACGACAAGGCGCTGGCCGGCATGCAGGCGTTCGCAGGCAAGTGCGGCGGCTTCCTCAACTGGCTCGATCGCGACCGCTTCGCCAACGACCGCGCCATCACCCTGCTGCGCCTGGGCCGGCCGCAGGAGTGCCTGGCGGCGCTGGACGGCACCATGGCCGGCCGCAGCCACGACGAGGCCTCGTTCCAGGCCGAGCTGGAAAAGCAGAGCACCATGCTGCCGCCCAGCGACTGGGATGCCTACCTGCCCATCGCCAAGTCCACCTGGTTCAACCGCAAACTGTGCGAGGCGGCCAGGCACTGACGCAGGCGCCGTGGGTGCGGCGCGCCGATGGCCGCTGCGCCCGTGCCGCCAGCCACTGGCAGACGCGGTACGCTGGTCGCCATGACGCGCGTGGCGTCGGCGGTTGCCGTGGCCGCGGGCGACTGCGCATACTTGCGGCGACCGATGGCGGGTTGGATGCCCTGGAGCAAGGATGATCGATCGACTGCGACGCCTGTTGTCCCGCACCTCGCCACGCGGGGCCGATGCCACCGGGTCGGAGCCGGCGCCCGACGCGCAACCGCGCCGCGCACTGCAACAGCTGTTGCTGCAGGTGCTGCAGCGCGAGGGGCATGCGGCGAGCTTGCACGACGAGGTCGTCGTGCTCGGCAACGGCCTGCAACTGTTCACCGAACTGGTGGACCTGGCCGAACTGCGCAGCGGCGTGCGCACGGCCAGTTGCATTCGCGTGCATCACGCCAGCCTGTTCGCGGAGGGGATCGTCGAGTTCCAGCATTCCATTGGCGAGGACACCGAGGCGAGCCTGGCCTCGGGCTTCACCACCTGGGCGCGTACCGATCTGGTGGCACTCTCGGAGGCGGTGACGGCGCCGGCCGAGGCCCGCTGCATGACGTTGCAGATGGAGTTCCCCACCTCGGCTACGGCCGAGGCCGCGGTGCGGCGCACGGTGGTGCTGGGGCCGGTGGCGCATATGAACGGTGACGCGGCCCGGGCCGCGGCGGGCGACGACACGGAGCACGCGTTCTGCCCGTGCTGTCTGTTCACCAACAGCCTGGACGCCTTGATGCCGTTGCTGCAGCGGGATCAGCGCATGCTCGGCATCCGTCTGTTCGCCTCGCGCGACGCCGACGGCGAGGTCGCGGCCGACTGCCGGGTCAATGGCGAGGACTTTCCCGACGGCGTGGCCTGCCTGCGCCGCTACGCCGAGACCTGGCCGGCGCTGGGCGCCTTGGAATTCCGCAAGCAGTACGCGGTGGTGCGGCTGCCGGAGCCGGTGGTGCCGGATACCGCGCACTGACGCGCCATCGGGCATCGCCCGCGCACGCCAGCAAGGCACGCCATCCTAGGCCGCGGCGGCATCCGTCGACGCAGCCGGCAGCGCCGAGGCCACGATGGCATGTAGCCGCGCGGCCAGCGCCTTGCGGTCGCTGCCCGGGGCCACCGCGATCGGTGCGTGGAAGGTCACCCTGACCACCGCACCGGACAGGCGCAGGAAGTGCGCGACGTGCGCACCGGCCTGCATCTCGCCGTAGAAGGCGTAGGCATCGCGATCGCCGCCCTGCGTCAGCGGCTGCCCATCGACGCTGCGCACCTCCAGCGTGAACGGCTGCAGCGTCCAGCGCCGCGCGTCGGGATCGGCACTGAGGAACAGCGAGAACAGGCTGGACTTGAACGGCGCGACGCGCTCGCCGGAGGAGGTGGTGCCCTCGGCGAACAGCACCACGTCGTGATCCGGGCGCAGTTGCGCGGCCACGGCGGCGGCCACCGCGGCCGCATCCTGGCGGCGCCGGCTGATGAACACGGTCTGCGCCAGCGCGCCGATGTGGCGCATGCCCGGCCAGCGTTCCATGTCGTTCTTGGCGATGAAGCGCGCGCGCAGCAGGCTGCCCAGCACCACGATGTCGAAGTGGGAGATGTGGTTGCCGACGAACAGCGTGCCGCCCGCGTCGCGCGGCGTGCCCACCACCTCGACGCGAATCCCCAACGCGCGCCGCAGGCAGCCGAACCACAGCCGCGGCAGCACGAACGCGGCGCGGCCGCGGGTGAAGCGCATCAGCAGCCACTGCGGTGGGATCAGCAGCAGGCTGGCCGCGATGCAGACGGCGAGCCGGACGATGGCGCGCGCGCGGCCGGCGATGGGGGCGGCAGCGGGGTGGGGCGAAGCGGCGTCGGGCATGGCGGGGGTCGCTGTGAAGACGGTCGGTTGCGCTGGCGCGCGCGGCGATGGTAGCCGACGCCTGTGTCTTCGGTCTCATGGCGTCGTGTTGCCGCGGAGTGTCGGGTGGGAAAGCATCAGGCCCGCGCCGTGCTGGCCTTTCCGATTCCGATGTCGTTACAGCACTCACATCGCGCTTTCGCAGTCGTTCCAGATGGATGCCGCACCGGGGGACTGCGCCAGCCGCAGATCAGCCATCGCCCGATGGGCGTGCCGGCGCCGCCCGCGCATCGTGGCAGCGTCTGCCGCGGCGCCGTTCGCCGGTGGCGGCCATCCCGACCACTGCCAAGGA
Source organism: Xanthomonas sp. D-109 (assembly GCF_017746095.1). Lineage (NCBI taxonomy): Bacteria > Pseudomonadati > Pseudomonadota > Gammaproteobacteria > Lysobacterales > Lysobacteraceae > Xanthomonas > Xanthomonas sp. D-109. The sequence continues at coordinate 25,784 of NZ_JAGHWV010000013.1, read as the reverse complement.
GCACCTTCCATGCACCGCCCGATTCCCTATGTCCTGCTTGCCGCTCTGCTGGTGTCCACCCAGGTACAGGCGCAGAAGGCACCGCCCGCCTGCAGCGCATTGCCCACCTACGTGCGCGAAGCCGCCCGCGACATGGCGTACTGCATCACCATGCCCAACCCCATTACCGCGTGCGGTCCCACCCAGGTGGACGTGCAGGTGTTCGGCAATGCCGAAGGGCGGCTGCCTAAAGCCGGCAAGGGGCAGGCCTATTACGAAGGCAAGGCGCGGCGCGATCCGGGCGGCGCGGCCGGCACCTATCGTCTGGTGTTCCTGGTCACCGACGGCAAGACCAAGTCGACCATCGCGCAGCGCTACTACTCGGCCGATCACTACACCACGTTCTGCGCGGTGCAGTGAGTTCGCTCGCCTGGTGCCCTCCGCGAATTGGGGGTGCCAGGCGATGCGATAAGCCGGCGTATCGAGCGCGATGCTGTCGTCCGGGCAGCTGAAAAGGCCGCTAAACAGCACGCCGAGGTGCAAGTGCAGGAGCGGCTTCAGCCGCGACGAGGCGTCACCGGTAGAGTTCGTCGCGGCTGAAGCCGCTCCTGCAGGAAATGGCGCCTGGCCTAGTCGCGGAACGAAAGCGAACTGCTGGAGCTATTCGGAAGCCGCGTCCGCTGACGCGATGGACGTTGCGGAGTCAGTGCGTGCCATTGGCCTGCTTGCAATCCGCAGTCTGCGAGGTGGCAAACGATGTAAGGATCCACATATCCGTGGGGCGCGTCTCGACGCCGTAAATCCACGACTGCCTCACGCCGCCGACGCAACTGGCGATGGCGATGCTGTCGCCTGGCGCACCCTGGTCGGGCAGCGGCAGCGGTTCGGGTGCACGGGTCTGGACGCCGTGCAGTGTCCTCGCGTAGGTCAGGACGATGGGGCCGAGCCGGTCGAGATTGCCCATGCTCATCACGTCTCCGCGCGTTTTTTGCTTCGCCAGCCAATCGCGCACCTGCCGCCATTCGGGCGTGCCCGCGGCGTAGGTCGTGGTGCTGGAGACGCGCAGGCTGTCCGGCACGTCCGGGGCGGCCTGCGTCGCCAGGGGCAGCAGGGCGAGCAGCAGCGCGCTCATGACCCATCCGGTGCGCCGAGCGCGTCGTTGACTGTTCCCGACAGCACCACCGTTGTGCCTGTGCATCCACCCGCTCCCTGCTGGTTGCCGAAGCCGCGACGATAGCACCACCGGCGGCCACGTTTGCCCGCGTGGCGCCGGCCGCGCTGACGCTCAGCGCTTGCCCGGACGATCGGCCAGCGACGCCTGCAGCGCGGTGGCCAAGGCGGCGTCGCCGCTGACCAGCGCACTCCAGCGCAAGTCCAGGCCCTTGCGACGACCTTTCTCGGTGAGCTTCAGGCCTTCCGGATCCACGGTCAGGGTGTAGTGCACGCCGTCGATCTCCAGTGCGCGGCGCAGGGGTTTGTCGAGCGGGGTCATGCGGCGGTTCCCGTTTTCACGATGCGACGAGGGTAGCGGGGCCAAGGTGATGGCAGATTCTGCAGGCGCGCCGGATGAAGACGCTCAAGATCGCCACCTACAACGTCAACGGCATCCGCAGCCGCTTGCCGCAGCTGCTGCAGTGGCTGCAGCGCGAGGCGCCGGACGTCGTCGGGCTGCAGGAGCTCAAGAGCGTCGACACGGCGTTTCCGCTGGCCGAGCTGCATGCTGCCGGCTACGGTGCGGTGTGGATGGGGCAGTCGGGCTGGAACGGCGTGGCGCTGCTGGCCAGGGGCTGCGACCCGGTCGAGAGCCGGCGCGGCCTGCCCGGCGATCCGCGCGACACCCAGAGCCGCTACATCGAGGCGATGGCGCACGGCGTGCTGGTCGGCTGCCTGTACCTGCCCAACGGCAATCCACGCCCAGGGCCGAAGTTCGACTACAAGCTGGACTGGTTCGCGCGGCTGCAGCGGCATGCGCGGCACCTGGTGGCGCTGCCGCATCCGGTGGCGCTGATCGGCGACTTCAACGTGGTGCCCACCGATGCGGACATCTACAACCCGGCCTCGTGGCGGCGCGACGCGTTGCTGCAGCCGGAAAGCCGCCAGGCCTATGCCGAGCTGCTGGCGCAGGGGTGGACCGACAGCCTTCGTCAGGTGCACGGCGAGCGCCGCATCTACACGTTCTGGGACTATTTCCGCCAGCACTGGCAGCGCGATGCCGGGCTGCGCATCGACCACCTGCTGTTGAATCCGCCGCTGGTCGCGCGCCTGCGCGAGGCCGGCGTGGATCGCTGGGTACGCGACCTGCCGCATGCCAGCGACCATGCGCCGACCTGGGTCACGCTAGGCGCGTCGCCGGCCCGCGGTGCAGCCAAATCGTCGGCCAAGCCGAGGCGCAGCGTCGACGGCGCTGGAAGCAAGACCACGCGCGGCGCTGCGAAGAAGACCGCACGCGCATCCGCGTCCGGCGCGGCGCCTTTGGCGGCGAAGACGACCGCGAGGCCCAAGCGCAAGACGACGACCAAGGCCGCGGCGACATCGGCGCAGCCGGCGCCGGCAACAAAGAAGACAAGCGCGACAAAGACAAAGACGCCGAAAGCGCGCAAGCCGCGCGCCGCGGCACACGCCGGAAACCATCCCTTCTCCCGTCGGGAGAAGGTGGCGCGTAGCGCCGGATGAGGGTGCGGCGAAGCGGGGAAGGTACCGACCCCGCGCTACCGCCGCGTCCCGGCGGCTTGCCTTACTTCAACATCTCGGTAAACGCGCGATCGGCCTCGATCACGTCCGGCAGCGCGGCGAACAGCGCGTCCAGATCCACGTCGTCCAGCAGCGGGCCGGTCACCGCCTGCCGCGCCTGGTCGTTGGCGCCGCCGTGGCGCTCCAGCGCGTCGGCGACCAGCGCGGCCTGGGCGACGACCTTGGGCATCGGCTCGCCTTCCGGCGCCTGCAGCGGCCGCGCCTGGAAGGCGATGGCGGTCTGGATCACCTGCGGCAGATGCCAGCGCCGCGCCAGCTCGGCGCCCACTTCCGGGTAGCCGAAGCCCAGTTGCACGGTCTCGTCGGCGGCGCGGCCGCTGGAGGAGGCGTCAGGGTGCAGTTGCGCGGCGTAGTCGGGCGCGCCGGTCTGGATCAGCAGTTCGCCGATGTTGTGCATCATGCCGCAGGTGAACGCGGTCTCCGCGTCCAGGCCCTTCTGCCGCGCCAGCAGCCGGCACACGCCGGCCACTTCGAAGCTGTGCAGCCAGAACGCGCGCAGGTCGAAATGCGCCGGCGCATGGAACGCGCCGGTCACCGAGGAGGCCAGCACCAGGGTACGCAAGGTGTTGAAGCCCAGGCGCAGCGCCGCGTCTTCCACCGTGGTGGAGTCGCGCGCGCCGCGGAAGCGCGCCGAATTGGCCAGCCGCAGCACCTTGGCCGCGATCACCGGGTCCCGCTCGATGTTGCGCGCCACCGCGTCCAGGCTGGTGCCCGGTGCATCGAACTGCAGGATCAGGTCCTGCGCCACCTGGGGAATGGTCGGCAGGGTGTGCAACTGGTCGAACAGCGCCTCTAGCTTCATGGGGACCCTCGGAACGGAACGGGAGGCGGGCAGGGCCGGCAGCCGGCCACGCCGCCACGGTGGCGGAATGCGCGCATCCTACCGATTCGCGATGGCCGGCGTGTGGAAAACCGGTCCCGCGGCGACGGCCGCGCCCTGGCGCAGCGGAGGACGCGGCTCAGCCGGCGCCGCGCACGCGCAGGGTCAGGCCCTTGAGGAAGTTGCGCAGCAACTGGTCGCCGCAGAGGCGGAAATTCTTGTGTTCCGGCTGCCGGAACAGCGCCGACAGTTCCGGCTTGGACACCGGGAAACCGGCGGCGTCGAAGATCTGGTGCATGTCCACGTCCTTGAGCTGGAACGCCACGCGCAGCTTCTTCAGCACCACGTTGTTGGTGATGCGCGCCTCCACCGGGCGCGGCGGCAGGCTCTCGTCGCGGCCGCGGTAGTGGAACACCAGCCCGTCCAGCACATGCGCCAGCACCGCGTCGCTGCATTCGACGAAGCCCTCTTCGTCCTCCTTCTTCAGCCACGCCGGGATCTGCGTCTTGTCGATCGCGAATGCGGGATCGGCGAGGTGTGCCAGATCGACGATCTTCTGGTCGCTCAGGTCGAGCATGTAGCGGATGGAGCGCAGGATGTCGTTGTTGAGCATGATCGGTGCAGGAGTGCCGGCAGGCCCGGCGAGGGGCGCTAGTCTAGGCGCTGGCTCGCATCGGCGCGTAGACCGCGCAGGCCCAGCCCATGGCTGCGGTTCACCGAGGGTGTGTATGCGGCGCGGTTGCATCCGCGGGCGCATGCGCCATCATCGGCGCATGGACCATTCGATTCCCAAGCCGAACGCAGTCTCTGCGCTCAATCCGCGCCAGGAGCAACTGGTGGCGCTGGTGCGCCAGCAGGGCTATGCCGAGGTGGAAGGGCTGGCGGCGCGTTTCGAGGTGACGCCGCAGACCATCCGCCGCGACCTGACCCTGCTGTGCGAGGCCGGCGTGCTGCGCCGCTACCACGGCGGGGTGAGCCTGCCGTCGAGCGTGGAGAACCTGGCCTACGCGGCGCGCAAGTCGCTGCAGGCGCAGGAGAAGCGGCGCATCGCCACGCTGCTGGCGCAGCACATTCCCGACGACGCCTCGTTGTTCATCAACATCGGCACCACCAACGAGGATGTGGCGCGCGCGCTGATGGGCCACAGCGGCCTGCGCGTGATCACCAACAACCTCAATGTCGCGGTGATGATGAGCGCCAACCCCAGCTTCGAGGTGATGGTGGCCGGCGGGCGCGTGCGCGGCCGCGACCAGGGCGTCACCGGCGAGGCCACCATCGAGCTGATCCGCCAGTTCAAGGTGGATTTCGGCGTGATCGGCATTTCCGGCATCGATCCGGACGGCACCCTGCTGGATTTCGACTTCCACGAGGTGCGGGTGGCGCAGGCGATCATCGAGCACTCGCGGCAGGTGTTCCTGGCCGCCGACCACAGCAAGCTCGGCCGCAACGCCATGGTCCGGCTGGGGCCGATCGGGCGGGTGCACGCCTGGTTCACCGACCGCGCGCCGCCGGCCGAGCTGGCCGCGGTGCTGGATGCGGCCGGCACCCGCGTGTTCGTCGCCGAGGGCGATGCGGCCGACCAGGGCGCGCCGGCGCTGGACGCGGCTGCGGACTGAGCGAGGCCGGTCCTGCCGCCGCCGGGGTAGCACACAGGGCGTGTGTTCGGATTGTTTCGTTAATGTTGCGTGATGTGGCGCGATCATCGCGCCGCAGCGGCCTTGCGCGCCCGCCCGACTGTCTCTGAGCTAAGCCGCTGGCCGGTTACGGCCGATTTCCAGGATGCCGGCGACGCCACGCTGCAGTGCAGCGTGATATGTTCGGAAATGTTCGTTTACGATCTTTTCGTCCTCAGTCCTGAGCCCGGTGAGCGTGCCGGCGCCGGGACACGACACTTCCGGAGTCGGCTATGCGTGAGACCTATGATGTGCTGGTGGTCGGTGGCGGCATCAACGGCGTGGGCATCGCCCGCGACGCGGTGGGCCGCGGGTTGTCGGTGTGCCTGTGCGAGCGCGACGACCTGGCCGCGCATACCTCCAGCGCCAGCACCAAGCTGATCCACGGCGGCCTGCGCTACCTGGAGCAGTACGAGTTCGCCCTGGTCGGCAAGGCCCTGGCCGAGCGCGAGGTGCTGCTGCGGCTGGCCCCGCACATCATCTGGCCGCTGCGTTTCCTGCTGCCGCACCAGCCGCATCTGCGCCCGGCGTGGATGATCCGCACCGGCCTGTTCCTGTACGACCACCTCGGCCGCGGCCGCCGCACCCTGCCGGGGTCGCGGCGCCTTGCGCTGCGCACGCACCCGGTGGGCGCGCCGCTGCGCGAGGAGTTCCGCACCGGCTTCGTCTATTCCGATGCCTGGGTGCAGGACGCGCGGCTGGTGGTGCTCAATGCGATGGACGCCGCGCAGCGCGGCGCGCGCATCCTCACCCGCACCCGCTGTGTCGGCGCGCGCCGCGTCGACGGCCTGTGGCAGGTCCAGTTGCAGCACGCCGACGGCCGTCGCGAGGAACTGCGCGCGCGGTCCTTGGTCAATGCCGCCGGGCCATGGGCGGTGCAGTTCCTGGATGAGGTGGCGCACGTCGGCCACGACCACGCGCTGCGCCTGGTCAAGGGCAGCCACATCGTGGTGCCGCGGCTGTTCGAGCACGACCACGCCTACATCTTCCAGCAGCCGGACCGGCGCATCGTCTTCGCCATTCCCTACGAGCAGGACTACACCCTGATCGGCACCACCGATGTCGACTACCGCGCCGACCCGGCCGCGCCGCGCATCGACGGCGAGGAGACGCGCTATCTGTGCGAAGCGGCCAACCGCTACTTCCGCAAGCAGATCGCCCCGGACGACGTGGTGTGGAGCTACAGCGGCGTGCGCCCGCTGCTCGACGACGAGGAGGACAACGCCGCCGAGGTCACCCGCGACTACCTGCTGGAACTGGACGCGCGCGACGGCGCGGCCCTGCTCAACGTGTTCGGCGGCAAGCTCACCACCTACCGCAAGCTCGCCGAGGAGGCGGTGGACCGGCTGACCGCGCATGCCGGGCGCAAGGCGCCGGCCTGGACCGCGCACGGTGCGCCGCTGCCCGGCGGCGAGCGCAACGACATCGCCGCGCTGGCGCGCGAGCTGCGCGCGGCACGGCCGTGGCTGCCCGAGGCCACCGCGCAGCGGCTGGCGCGCAACTACGGCACCCGCGCGGACACGTTGCTGGGCGATGCTGCCGCGCTGCAGGACCTGGGTCAGCACTTCGGCGCCGACCTGTACCAGGCCGAGGTCGACTACCTGCGCCAGCACGAATGGGTGGTGGAGGCCGAGGACCTGCTGTGGCGGCGCAGCAAGCTCGGCCTGCGGGTGGATGCCGCCGGCCGCCAGCGCCTGGTCGCCTACCTGCAACAGGCGCCGGCCACGCTGGCCGCGGCACCGGCTTGATCGAAACGCTGCGGCCGGCCCGGTTCGGGCCGCGGCGGCGCGTGCACAATCGCGCTGCGCCCGGCCCCCGCCGTGGCGCACGAATCTGGACGCAACCGTGGAGGGTGGCAGGCATGGGTGGATCGACAGCGGCAACGACGGCAGGCCGGGAGGCAGGGGCATGAGCCGGCAACTGGTGGGCGAACTGATTTCCGAGGCGATCGCGATGCTGATCATCATCGCCTTCGGCTGCTCGGTGGCGTGCATGTACGTGCTCTACGATCCCAGCCCGTACCAGCATGCCTACTGGGGCGTGTGCATCGCCTGGGGCCTGGCGGTGACCATCGCCATCTATGTCACCGGCTCGGTGTCCGGCACCCACGCCAATCCGGCGGTGACCCTGGCGCTGGCGCTGTATCGCGGTTTTCCCTGGCCCAAGGTGCTGCCTTATTGGGTGGCCCAGGTGATCGGCGCGTTCCTCGGCGCGTGGATCGTCTACCTGCTGTTCGCGCCGGTGATCGACCACTACAACCAGGCCCAGCATCTCACCCGCGCCGGTGGCGGCGCGGCCGGGGTGTTCTTCACCGCGCCGGGCCTGGCGATCACGCCGATGCACGCGCTGCGCGACCAGGTGATCCTGACCGCGTTCCTGATCTTCGGCATCTTCGCCATCACCGAGCGCTACAACGAGGCCGCGCCCACCGCCAACTCCGGTGCGCTGATCATCGGCCTGCTGGTGGCCACCATCGGCGCCTCGATGGGCTATCTGGAAGCCTGGGCGATCAATCCGGCGCGCGACTTCGGCCCGCGCCTGTTCGCCTATGTCGCCGGCTGGGGCTCCTCGGCGCTGCCGTCGGCCGACAATTACTGGTGGATCCCGATCGTCGGCCCGCTGATCGGTGGCGTGATCGGTGGCGCCGCCTACCAGTGGCTGATCTATCCGTTCCTGCCGGCGCGGGTGAAAGCGCTGGAGGAAGAGCAGGCCGCCGCGCGCCGCGGCTAGCGCGCCGACAGCGCGTTCGTTTCCGCGCGCGGCGTGCGCGCCTCCCTAATTCCCCGTTGGCGCCGTGCCCGTGCGCGCGGCGTGCATCCCGCAGGAGTCTCCGATGGAAAAGCAGTTCATCCTGGCCATCGACCAGGGCACCACCAGTTCGCGCGCGATCCTGTTCGACCGCCATGGCCGCATCGTCGGCATGGCCCAGCGCGAGTTCTCGCAGATCTTCCCGCAGCCGGGCTGGGTCGAGCACAACCCGCGCGAGATCATGACCAGCGTCTACACCACGATCACCGAACTGCTCAACAACCACCAGGTGGACGCCAGCGCGATCGCCGGCATCGGCATCACCAACCAGCGCGAGACCGCGGTGGTGTGGGACCGCGCCACCGGCCAGCCGATCTACAACGCCATCGTCTGGCAGTCGCGGCAGACCAAGGACATCTGCGACCAGCTCAAGGCCGACGGCCACGAGGACATGGTGCGGGCCAAGACCGGCCTGCTGATCGATGCGTACTTTTCCGGCACCAAGGTCAAGTGGATCCTCGACCACGTGGACGGTGCTCGCGAACGCGCGCAGCGCGGCGAACTGGCCTTCGGCACCATCGACAGCTGGCTGATCTGGAACCTCACCGGCGGCAAGGTCCACGTCACCGACTACACCAATGCCTCGCGCACGCTGCTGTACAACATCCACGAACTGCGCTGGGACGAGGAACTGCTGCAACTGCTCGATATCCCCGCCTCGATGCTGCCGGAGGTGCGCTCGTCCAGCGAGATCTACGGCAACACCCAGGGCCAGTATTTCTACGGCCACGCGGTGCCGATCGCGGGTATCGCCGGCGACCAGCAGGCCGCACTGTTCGGCCAGGCCTGCTTCGAGCCGGGCATGGCCAAGAACACCTACGGTACGGGCTGTTTCATGCTGATGAACACCGGCGAGAAGGCGGTGGCCTCGAAGAACGGCCTGCTCACCACCATCGCCTGGGGCGTGGACGGCAAGGTCGAGTACGCGCTGGAAGGCGCGATCTTCGTCGCCGGCTCGGTGGTGCAGTGGCTGCGCGACGGCCTGCGCATGCTCGGCAAGGCCAGCGACTCGCAGGCCTACGCCGAGCGTGCCGGCGACAACGACGGCGTGTACTTCGTGCCGGCCTTTGTCGGCCTGGGCGCGCCGTACTGGCGCAGCGACATCCGTGGCGCGGTGTTCGGCCTGACCCGCGGCACGACCAAGGAACATTTCATCCGCGCCGCGATCGAGTCGATGGCCTACCAGACGCGCGACGTACTGACCGCGATGCAGGTCGATTCTGGCATCGAACTGAAGGAACTGCGCGCCGACGGCGGCGCCATCGCCAACGACTTCATGGCGCAGTTCCAGAGCGACATCCTGGACGTGCCGGTGCTGCGACCGGAGGTAGCCGAGACCACCGCACTTGGCGCGGCCTACCTGGCGGGCCTGGCCACCGGGTTCTGGAAGAACCGTGCGGAGATTGCGCAGCAGTGGGCGGTGGACCGCCGCTTCGAGCCGGACATGCCGGCCGAGCGCCGCGAGGCGCTGTATGCCGGCTGGCAGCAGGCGGTGGAGGCGACGATGGGCTTCCGGATTCGTTGAGGCGGCCAACACACGTAGGAGCGGTTTCAACCGCGACCGGGCGTTCCTGGGAAGGCCTGGTCGCGGCTGAAGCCGCTCCTACGACGGTGGAGTCTTTTGCGGCGACGGGCGTGCCCGCGACGACCGCTCGCAGTGCAGTCCGTCCGGCGATGGTTCAGACGTACTGCGTCGGCCCGTGCGGGCCCGGCACCGGGGCGTCGACGCCGCCGACCGGGTCCTGGATCGGCGGGATGGTCGGGTCGATCGGCTGGTCGGGGATCGGGTCGATCGGGCGATCCGGGGTCGGATCCACGCCCGGGTTCGGGACCTGGCCCGGCACCTCGTTCGGTGGCTGCTGCGGATCCTGGCCGGGATTGGGGGATTGCATGTGCATGAGCGTCTCCGTGCGATGAGGGTCCAGCGTGCGCGCCACGGCAGCGCGTGCGGGTGAAGCGCACGCCAAGGCAGGATGAAAGGCCGACCGATCCGTGCGCCATGTCGCCGCGACCGGCTCGCCCAACGCTGGCGCCGACTCCAACGCTCCGGCATGCTGGCGCCGCATGCGCCATTACGACCTGGTCATCTTCGATTTCGACGGCACCCTGGCCGACTCGTTTCCCTGGTTCCTGGCGACCATCAACGGCGTCGCCGACGAGTTCGGCTTCCGCCGCTTCGACGTGGCGCGGCTGGACGAGATCCGCAGCCTGAGCGCCCGCGAGCTGATGGCGCGCAGCGGCCTGCGCTGGTGGCGGGTGCCGGCGGTGGCGCAACGCATGCGCACGCTCATGAGCGCGCAGATCGAGCGCATCGCGCTGTTCGACGGCGTCGCCGAGTTGCTCGCGCAACTGGCGCAGGCCGGTGTGCAGCTGGCCCTGGTCACGTCCAACAGCCACGCCAACATTGCGCGCGTGCTCGGCCCGGCGCTGCTCGCGCAGTTCCGCGACGTGCGCTGCGGCGCGGCGGTACTGGGCAAGCGCCGCAAGCTGCGCGCCAGCCTGCGCGCCTGCGGCGTTCCCGCCGCGCGGGCGCTGTGCGTGGGCGACGAGATCCGCGATGCCGAGGCCGCGCGCCAGGCCGGCATCGCGTTTGCCGGCGTCGCCTGGGGCTACACCTTGCCGGCCGCCTTGCAGCCGCACACGCCGCTGCCGTTGCTGCAGCGGCCGGACGCGCTGCGGGCGCTGGTGCTGGGTACCGGTGCCTGCGCGCAGGCGCGTCTGCCGCGGGCAGGCGCGCGCGGCGCATGCGCGGCCGTGGGCGGCGACGCATTACGTGGCTTCCCTACGCGATCAGTGCGGTGATTGCGATCGTCTTCCTGGGCAGCGCCGCCCTGTCGATCGGCGCGCTGCATCGCATGGGGCGCAGCCAGGTGACGGACCTGCTGGAGACTTCGTTCCGCGAGCAGGCGTTTCCGGGCGAGCACGGGCTGTTGCGTGGCAGCGACCTGACCGTGGTCAAGCGATCCAAGCAGACCATCGAGGGCAGCTACGGCCATGTGTATTCGATCGCACCGGGTGCTGCGCTGCAGACCGCCGATGCGTTCTGATACTGCGTCGGGCCGGGACCGAGCTGGTTCCTGGCCATTCCGGTGGTGACGTCGGGCTTTGGCAAGGCGCAGGTGCGCTGGATCGTGCGGCCGATGACCGATGACCGATGACCGATGACCGAGGGGCGCATGCGCGTGGCGCTGCAGTTCGACCGCAAGGCGACCCGCCTGGCCTTCGGCACGCGGCCGGCTGCGCGCTGAGTCCGCCGACCCGAGCGAAGCAGCCAGGCGCGCACGGCGCGAAGGGACCCGTCGGTCGCATCCTCGCGCCGTCCCTTTGTCCTCGGCGTGCCCGGTGGCATGCGCCATGACCGACGCCGCGGAATCCAGAGGCGCATCGAGTGCCATCTGGCGGACGTCGGCCCCGCCATGCGCCTTCTGGCTCGGCTGGGCGCCGAGCGGAATTGCTGCGCTGCAGGTTGATTGTTCACTTGTGATTGCTATATTCATATGCGAACAGTCGCCGTGCCATCGCCATCCCGGGCGTGCATGCTGCGGCCTTCCTTCATCGCGCCCGACCCCGGGCAGAGGCGTGCCATGCGTGACCCCAGCAACTTCCGTCCCTCGCGCGTCCGTGGGCGCTGCGCTGTGGCCGTCGCTCCGGGCGTGCGCGCATGGCGCTGAGCGCTGTCGCCGCCGCCCCCCCCCTGGCGCCGCGCGCGCTGGGCCGCAGTGGCGTGCAGTTATCCACCCTGGGCTTCGGCGCGGCGCCGATCGGCAATCTGTACGCCGAGGTGGACGATGCGGTGGCGCTGGCCGCGGTGGCCGATGCCTATGCCGCCGGCATCCGCCATTTCGACACCGCGCCGTACTACGGCTACGGGCTGAGCGAGCAACGCCTGGGGCAGGGCCTGCGCGGTCTGCCGCGCGCCAGCTACACGCTCTCGACCAAGGTCGGCCGCTGTGTCTACGACGATGCCGCGGCCGCGCCGGGGCGCGATGGCTTCGCCGTGGCCGGGCGCCGCGCCGAGTTCGACTACAGCCGCGATGGCGTGCTGCGTGCGTTCGAGTCCAGCCTGCAGCGGCTCGGTACCGATCACGTCGATGTGCTGCTGCTGCACGACATCGGCCGCCTGACCCATGGCGAGCGCCATCCGGCGATGCTGCGGCAGGCGCTGGACGAGGCCTTGCCGACGATGGCCGCGCTGAAGGCGCAGGGCGCGTGCCGGGCGATCGGCATCGGCGTCAACGAGGAAGACGTGGCGGTGGAACTGATGCCGCTGTTCCCGCTCGACTGCGTGATGCTGGCCGGTCGCTACACCCTGCTCGAGCAGCACGCCGCGCAGCGGATCATGGCGCAGGCGCTGCAGCGGCAGGTCGGCATCCTGGTGGCCGGGCCGTACAGTTCCGGCCTGCTGAGCGACGCGCGCGGCCCGGGCGAGACCTACAACTACGCGCCGGTGGATGCGGCCACGCTGCAGCACGCGCAGCGCCTGTTCGCGGCCTGTGCGGCGCACGGCGTGGACGTGGGCGCGGCGGCGCTGCAGTTCCCGCTGGCGCATCCGGCGGTGAGCGCGGTGGTCGCCGGCATGCGCACGCCGGCGGAAGTGGCCAGCGCCGCCACGCGCCTGCGCGCGGCGATTCCCGCAGCGCTGTGGCAACAGCTGCGCGACGACGACCTGCTGCGCGCGCCGGTGCCGACGCCGTGACCATCGTCGACGCCCATGTGCATTTCTGGCGCCTGGCGCGTGGCGACTATGCCTGGCTGACCCCGGAGCTGGGCGTGCTGTACCGCGACTACCTGCCCGAGCACCTGGCCGCGACGCTCGACGCGCAGGGCGTGACCGCGCTGGTGGCGGTGCAGGCGGCGCAGAGCGAGGCGGAAACCCGCTATCTGCTGCAGTTGGCGCGGGCCGAGCCGCGCATCGTCGGCGTGGTCGGCTGGGTGGATTTCGACGCCGCCGACGTTGCTGCGCGCATCGCCGCGCTGTGCGCCGACGGCGCCGGCCTGCTCAAGGGGCTGCGGCCGATGGTGCAGGATCTGGCCGATCCGCAGTGGCTGGCGCGGCCGCAGCTGGATGCGGCGTTCGACGCGCTGCTGCAGCACGACCTGGCCTTCGACGCGCTGGTGCGTCCGCTGCACCTGCCGGCGCTGCTGGCACGGCTGCAACGCCATCCGCAGTTGCGCGTGGTGCTGGACCACGCCGCCAAGCCGTCCATCGGCGGGGCCGACTTCCGGGCCTGGGCCGATGGCCTGGCGCAACTGGCGCAGCACCCCAACGTGGTGTGCAAGCTGTCCGGCCTGCTCACCGAACTGCCGGCCGATGCCGCCATCGACACTCCGCTGCTGGCGCCCTACGTGGCGCACCTGTTCGCCTGCTTCGGCGCGCAGCGGCTGCTGTGGGGCAGCGACTGGCCGGTGCTGACCCAGCGTGCCGACTACGCCGCGTGGATGGCGCTGGCGCAGGCCTGGGTCGCGCAGCACGCCGTCGATGACACCGAGGCAGTGTTCGCTGGCACTGCGCGGCGCGTCTATCGCCTGTCCGATCCGATTGCTTCCTCCCCCACCTGGAGTCCTGCCCCATGACCACGTTCGCGTCCGTTTCCGGGAGCCGCGCATGAGCGGCCGTCTGCAAGGCAAGCGCTGCCTGATCACCGCCGCCGGTGCCGGCATCGGCCGCGAGAGCGCACTGGCCTGCGCGCGCGAAGGTGCGCAGGTGCTGGCCACCGACATCGACGCCGCCGCGCTGCAGGCGCTGGCCGCCGAATCCGACGGCATCGTCACGCAGACGCTGGACGTCACCGATCCCGCCGCGATCCAGGCGCTGGTGGCGGCGCAGCCGACCTTCGACGTGCTGTTCAACTGCGCCGGCTACGTGCACCAGGGCAGCATCCTCGACTGCGACGCGTCGGCCTGGAAGCGTTCGTTCGCAATCAACGTCGATGCGATGTACTACCTGTGCCAGGCGGTGCTGCCGGGCATGCTCGCGCAGGGCCGCGGCAGCATCGTCAACATGTCCTCGGTGGCGTCCAGCATCAAGGGCGTGCCCAACCGCTTCGCCTACGGCGTGACCAAGGCGGCGGTGATCGGCCTGAGCAAGGCCATCGCCGCCGACTACGTGGCCAAGGGCATCCGCTGCAACGCGATCTGTCCCGGCACGATCAAGACGCCGTCGCTGGGCGAGCGGGTCAAGGCGCTGGGCGGCGACGAGCAGGCGGTGTGGAAGAGCTTCACCGACCGCCAGCCGATGGGCCGCCTGGGCGACCCGCGCGAGATCGCGCAACTGGTGGTGTACCTGGCCTCGGACGACTCCTCGTTCACCACCGGCCAGACCCACATCATCGATGGCGGCTGGTCGAACTGACCGCGCCTTCCCCTTCCCGATAGAGGATTTCCCATGAAACTGCTGCGTTACGGCGACCCCGGCCACGAACGCCCGGCCCTGCTCGATGCCGACGGCCACCTGCGCGATCTCTCGGCGGTGATCGACGACGTCGCCGGCGAGCATCTCACCGCCGCCGGCCTGGCCCGGCTGCGCGCGCTCGACCCGGCCACGCTGCCGCAGGTGGACGGCGAGGTGCGCTACGGCGCCGCCGTCGGCCGCGTCGGCAAGTTCATCTGCGTCGGCTTGAACTATGCCGACCACGCTGCCGAATCGGGCATGGCGGTGCCGGAGATGCCGGTGCTGTTCATGAAGGCCACCAGCGCGATCAGCGGCCCCAACGACACCGTGACCATCCCGCGCGGTTCGCTCAAGACCGACTGGGAAGTGGAACTGGGCGTGGTGATCGGCGATACCGCGCGTGACGTGTCGGTGGACGAGGCGCTGGCGCACGTCGCCGGCTATGCGGTGATCAACGACCTGTCCGAGCGCGCGTTCCAGCTCGAGCACGGCGGGCAGTGGGTGAAGGGCAAGAGCTGCGACGGCTTCGGCCCGATCGGCCCGTGGCTGGTCACCGCCGACGAGGTGCCGGATCCGCAGAACCTGTCGATGTGGCTGGAGGTCAACGGCCACCGCTACCAGAATGGCAGCACCCGCACGATGGTGTTCGGCGTGGCCGAGCTGGTCAGCCACATCAGCCGCTACATGACGCTGTTGCCGGGCGACGTGATCAGCACCGGCACGCCGCCGGGCGTGGGCCTGGGGCAGAAGCCGCAGGTGTACCTGAAGCCGGGCGACGTGATGCGGCTGGGCATCGAAGGCCTGGGCGAGCAACGCCAGGACGTGGTCGCGCATCCGCGCGACGCGGCCTGAAGCCCCTCTCCCTCCGGGAGAGGGGTTGGGGTGAGGGTCCGGGGCGAAGCCACCTCGCCATTTATCCCAGTGCGGCTTTCGCTCGCGCTTGAGCGATACCGCGACGTGCTCTGACTTCGTTCTTGTTTTGCAGGGTCGGTGACATCACTGCACTCCCGCACCCTCACCCCAACCCCTCTCCCGGGGGGAGAGGGGCTGCTCCATCGTTGTTTTCGACCGTTCCTCTTTCCGCCTCACCGACCAGGATCCCCATGAGCAAAATCGTCGCGCTCGAGACCTTCGACGTCCGTTTCCCCACCTCGCGCGAACTGGACGGTTCCGATGCGATGAATCCGGATCCGGACTATTCGGCCGCCTATCTGCGCCTGCGCACCGACGCCGACGACGGCCTGGCCGGCTACGGCCTGGCGTTCACCATCGGCCGCGGCAACGACGTGCAGAGCGCGGCGGTGGCGGCGCTGGCGCATCACGTGGTCGGCCGCGACGTGGAGACCGTGATCGGCGACCTGGGCGAGTTCGCGCGCAGCCTCACCGACGACTCGCAGCTGCGCTGGCTGGGCCCGGAGAAGGGCGTGATGCACATGGCCATCGGCGCCGTGGTCAACGCCGCCTGGGACATGGCCGCGCGTCGCGCCGGCAAGCCGCTGTGGCGCTTCATCGCCGAGCTGTCGCCGGAGCAACTGGTGGCCGCGATCGACTTCCGCTACCTCAGCGACGCGCTGACCCCGGACGAGGCGCTGGCCATGTTGCGTGACGCCGAACCGCTGCGCGCCGAGCGCATCCAGACGCTGCTGGAACATGGCTATCCGGCCTACACCACCTCGCCCGGCTGGCTCGGCTATTCCGACGAGAAGCTGGTGCGCCTGGCCAAGGAAGCGGTGGCCGACGGCTTCCGCACCATCAAGCTCAAGGTCGGCGCCAACGTGGAGGACGACATCCGCCGCTGCCGCCTGGCGCGCGCGGCGATCGGCCCGGACATCGCCATGGCGGTGGACGCCAACCAGCGCTGGGACGTGGGCCCGGCGATCGCCTGGATGCGCCAGTTGGCCGAATTCGATATCGCCTGGATCGAGGAGCCGACCAGCCCCGACGACGTGCTCGGCCACGCCGCGATCCGCCGCGGCATCGCCCCGGTGCCGGTGTCCACCGGCGAGCACACCCAGAACCGGGTGGTGTTCAAGCAGTTGCTGCAGGCCGGCGCGGTGGACCTGATCCAGATCGACGCCGCGCGCGTGGGCGGCGTCAACGAGAACCTGGCGATCCTGCTGCTGGCGGCCAAGTTCGGCGTGCGCGTGTTCCCGCATGCCGGCGGCGTGGGCCTGTGCGAACTGGTGCAGCACCTGGCGATGGCCGATTTCGTCGCCATCACCGGCAAGATGGAAGACCGCGCGATCGAATTCGTCGATCACCTGCACCAGCACTT
Source organism: Xanthomonas sp. D-109 (assembly GCF_017746095.1). Lineage (NCBI taxonomy): Bacteria > Pseudomonadati > Pseudomonadota > Gammaproteobacteria > Lysobacterales > Lysobacteraceae > Xanthomonas > Xanthomonas sp. D-109. The sequence goes on along the minus strand of NZ_JAGHWV010000013.1, from coordinate 9,087 downwards.
CGTCGATCCGGTGCGGATCGTCCACGGTCGCTATCTGGCGCCGACCACGCCGGGCTTCTCGGCCGAGATGCACGCCGCCTCGGTCACCCAGTTCCTGTATCCGGACGGCCCGTTCTGGAGCGCGGATCTGGCGGCGCAGGGCGGCTGAGGTTCGCCGCGTAGGTGCGTTTCCGCTGACGGAAGCGCACCGGCGGCGTTGAAGCGGTCGCGGCTGAAGCCGCTCCTACGAGAGCGCCAGTGGCACCGGATCGCTTTCCGTAGGAGCGGCTTCAGCCGCGACAAGCGAAGCGGCACTCCAACCGCTTGCACCAGCGGTCAAGACCGACATCCCGCTCGCAACCGTCTCAGCCCGCGCCCTTGCGCTCCTGCGCGGCCAGCGCCGCCTGCAACGAAAAGATCTGCAGCGCCTCGCGCCATTTCTCGCCGGGCGCCGAGCCGGGCAGCGGCTTCTGGAAGCGCCACATCAATTCCTCCCACGCCTGCACGCGCGGATCGGCGGCGTCGGCGGCGGCCTTGGCTGCGGGCGAATAGTCCTCGTCCACCTCCATCAGCATCACCAGGCGGTCGCCGCAGCGGTGGATATCCAGCTCGCGGATGCCGGCGGCGCGCAGCGAGGCGACGATCTCCGGCCACACGGTGTCGGGACGGTGCCAGCGTTCGTATTCGGCGATCAGCGCCGGATCGTCGTGCAGGTCCAGCAGGTAGCAATGACGCGGCATGGCTCAGGCTCCGCGGGTAGAGGGCAAGGACGCCGCGTCGCGGTGTGCCGCGTGCAGCGCGAAGCCGAGGATCACCGCGAAGCCGACGGCGGGCACCGCCAGCGCCCAATGGATGCCGGCATGGTCGGACACCGCGCCCATCACCGCGGTCAGCGCGGCGCCGCCGATGATCGCCATGACGATCAGCGACGCGCCCAGCTTGCGCGCGTCGTCGTCCAGTCCGTCCAGGCCCAGGGCGAAGATGGTCGGGAACATCACCGACATGAACAGGCTGCTGGCGACCAGCGCATACAGGCCGATCCAGCCCGGCAGCGCCACCGCCACCGCGCACAGCAGCAGGTTGAGCAGGGCGAACACGCCCAGCAGCAGCGACGGCGTCAGGAAACGCAGCAGCGCGGTGCCGATGAAGCGGCCGGCCATGAACAGCACCAGCGACAGGGTGAGGAAATCGGCGGCGGTCTTCTCCGGGGTGCCGGGCACGCCGTCCTGCAGGTAGCGGATCAGGTAGCTCCAGATGCCGACCTGCGCGCCGACATAGAAGAACTGCGCGATCACCGCGAACACGAAGCGGCCATTGCGCCGCAGCTGGCCGAAGCCGCCGGCGCGCGCGCCCTCGCCATCGGCGCGGGTGGCCGGAAAGCGGGTCAGCCCGATCAGCAGCGCCCACAGCAGCACCACCGCGCCGATGATCAGGTACGGCGTCTGCACCGCCAGCGACTCGGTGGCGAAGAACGCCTCGCGCGCGGCCGGCGCCATCGCCGCCAGTTCCTGCGGGGTGTGCTCCACGCCGGAGAGGATGAAGTGCTGGCCGACCAGGATGCCGGTGATCGAACCCAGCGGATTGAACGCCTGCGCCAGGTTCAGCCGCCGCGCTGCGCCCTCGGCCGGGCCGAGCACGGTCACCAGCGGGTTGGCGGTGGTTTCCAAAAAGGCCAGGCCGCTGGCGATGACGAACAGCGCCAGCAGGAACAGCCAGTAGGTGTGCACCTGCGCGGCGGGGTAGAACAGGAACGCGCCGACCGCGTACAGCAGCAGGCCCAGCACCACCGCGGCCTTGTAGCTGTAGCGGCGCATGAACATCGCCGCCGGGATCGCGAACACGAAGTAGCCCAGGTAGAACGCGCTCTGTACCAGCCCGGCCTGCAGGTCGCTCAGCTCGAAGGCCTTCTTGAACTGCTTGATCAGGATGTCGTTGAGGTTGTTCGCCATGCCCCAGAGGAAGAACAGGCTGACGATCAGGACCAACGGCGCAAGCGCGGTCCGGGTGAGACTGGCGGACGCCGGTGTGGCGGATTCGCTGCTGTAGTGCATTGCCGCCTACCCCTCCCAAGGTGTGCCGCGTCGCGTTCGGATTGTCGGCGGAGCGTACTGCGCCGGCGAGTGCCATGCAAATATAAAATTTGAGTTCATATGTGCATGAGGCGATCGGCGCCGATCCCTGCAGCGCAGGCCGCCATGGTGCGGCCCGGCGCGGCGTCCCTGTACCCTAGTCCTCTTCACCTGCTGCCGGGCCCTCGACGGAATGACCACCCCCTTGCCCAAGTACCGCGCGCCCGCCCTGGACAAGGGGCTGGACATCCTGGAGCTGCTGGCGCGCGACGGGCGGCCGATGAGCATGGGCGAGATCTCGCAGGGCATTGGCCGCTCGCGCGGCGAGATCTTCCGCATGCTGCAGGTGCTGGAAGAGCGCGGCTACCTGACCCGCACCGCGGGCGAGGGCGGCTACACGCTGACCAACCGCCTGTTCATGCTCGGCATGCAGCAACCTCGGGTGCAGAACGTCACCGAAGTGGCGCTGCCGGTGATGCGCGCGCTGGCCGATGCGATCCGCCAGCCCTGCCACCTGGTGGCGCCGTCGGACGACCAGATCGTGGTCATCGCGCAGATGGACGTGCCCAGCGACCTCGGCCTGGTGGTGCGCCCCGGCCACCGCCGCCCGTTCGCGCACTCCACCTCGGGCCTGGTGCTGTTCGCGTTCCAGCCGGCCGATGCGCAGGCGCAATTGCTGCAGCGCCTGGACGCCAGCGAGGTGGCGTACGACCGCGCCGCGTTCCTGGCCGCGGCGCAGGACGTGCACGCGCTGGGCTACAGCATCCACCCCAGCGAGGCGGTGGTCGGGGTGGTCGACCTTACCGCGCCGATCCTGCAGCACGGCATCGCCCGCTACACCCTGACCGTGCCCTTCATCGAACGCCGCCCGCAACCCATCGACGCACAGGCGGCGATGCGCGCGGTGTGCGATGCCGCGGCGCAGATCAGTGCGGCGCTGGCGTAGGCGCGGTGACCACCATCTGCCGGTGTGCCGTGGCGCGTCTCTTCCTGCAGCGCGTGCGTTCGCGCCCCGTGTCGCGTGCGGACAATGGCCCGCGCGCCCGGCGGATGCAGGTTTCGCTGTGCAGAGGTGGTGGTAGTCGGGTGACCGAGGGCGGGTGATGGCGAACGCGGTCTTCTATCTGTTCGCCGCGACAGTGGCGCTGGTGACGGTCAGCCTCTATCGGTACAACAGGCGCCGCATGGACCTCCTGCTGATGGAGTCCTTCCGCCAGCTGTCCTTCAGCAGCGATGGCGTCGTCCTGCGCGGCGCGGACCTGGAGGTGGTGAAGAAGGCGCAGCAGTTCATCCGCACGAACGAGAGTTTTTTGCTCTTGCCGGATAGCCCGGTCGTTCACCAGGGCGATGCGTTCTGGTATTGCCGCGGCCCTGGCGGGCGCTGGTTCGTGGCGATTCCCTCGGTGGTGTCGCGTGGTGGCGAACAGGAGGTGAGTTGGGTCGTGCGCCCACTCACCGAGCAGCGCATGCGTGCCGCCCTGCAGTTCGATCGCAAGGCCTGCCGGCGTGCGTTCGGCGAACCAGACGTATCCTGAGCATCATGAAAAACCGCGCGGCGGGTCGAAGACCGATGCGATGCCGCGGTCCAGATCAGCGCGGTGTTGGCGTAAACATCGCGCGCTTGGCGATTCCGGGGCTGGGGATGCCCTGATGGCGTGTACGAGAAGCGAGCGGGGATAGTCCGCGCGATCGCGATCCGTGGCATGCTCAACGCCCGGTGACGGTGCTGGGGGGCACGGTCCATGCGGTACCACCTCCTGGCATTGATGTAGAGGAGCGTTGGGGCAGGCAATGACGTGGTTGTTGCCTGGCAATTCATTCAAGCCGAAGCCGCTTCGCGGCTCGGCGCAATTCTGGTGTCAGGCATCAGTGACAGTTCTTGCGCCAATGTGGTTTCCAGTCGCGTATGCCGCGGTTGCTGGCTATGTGATGTGGGAGCGCCGCCGAGACTTCGCTCGCAGTCCGAAGAAGGCGCATCGCTACGGCCTACTGCCTTGGTCCTACAAGGCAGGCTGTTGGTTAGGGGTCATTCCGCTCTGCGTCTCCGGAGCATGCGTGCATCCTGCGCTTTTTCTGCTTGGGCTTGTCGGCATGTTTCTCTTGGAGGCCGCGTGCGTGCGCTGGTATCGGCGAAATGGGCTTTGGTAGCGTGAGGTCCGATAATTCGTCCAGGCCAAAGCCGCTTCGTGGCTCTGCTCAATTCAAACGGTAGGGCGCATGTTCAAGTTCAACCCAATCCCGAAGTTCGGTTTGCTGGGCCTGGTCCTGCCGTTTGCCTATCTCCTCGCCATTTCATGGCAAGATCGCGCCAAGGATTTTTACCTTACGGGCGAGGAAATGTACTGGCCCGAGAAGCTCTTCGTGCTGATGTGTGTTGCACCAGTGATCGCTACCTGGTTTCTTGGCATTTATCGAGCATATCTTGCTGGTAGCTGGCGTTGGTTCTTAGGCTGCTTCATCTGCTGGCCGCTCTCTTTTGTCTACACCTTGTTGGTAAATCGGGGCGAATCCCCCTGATCAGGCAATCAAGTTGACGTGCCTACGGCACGCGGCTGATTCCGGCATTCGACCGCCTGGCCCGTCTGTGGATATGCAGCGCTGGGCGGAAGTCCTGACCGACGTACCAACACCGGTGCGTCGACCACGCGAAGCATCTCGCGTGCGGCTGTTCTCGCGCCGTGTGCGGCGAGCACACTGCAAGGTCAGTGCATGCATGCGGCCGCGCTGCATGCCCACATATGCGCCACACCGCTGGAATGTGCGCCCACGGTGCACGTGACTCGCTCCCCAGCCTGATCACGCAGTCGCTGTACGTGCGCGCAAAGCGTTGACCTGTGCGCCACCGCTGCGCAGCCTGCAGGGAACACGGCGACACAGGCACACGGCATGGCACGGCGGTTTCCCTGGAGTTGGTTGGCGTTGCTGGCGGCCTGCGCGCTGGTGCTGGTACTGGCCTGGCAGAACCGCGGCCTGCGCGAGGAACGGCGCTGGTTCGTCACCCGCACCACCGAGCCGTATCCGGGCATGTATGTGCCGCGCATCGATGTCGCTGCGGTCGATGGCACGCCATTGACGCTCGGCGTGCCGTCCGCCGAGCGCCAGGTGCTGTTCTTCTTCACCACCACCTGCCCGTACTGCAAGCGCTCGGCGCCGCAGATCGTGCAGGCGGCGCAGCGGCTGGCCGCGCAGCAGCCGCGCGTGCAGGTGCTGGGCGTGTGCCAGTGCAGTCCCGCGCAGGCGCAGCGCTACGCCGCCGAGCACGGTTTTACGTTTCCGGTGACCACGTTGACCGATCGCCGCGCGGTGATGCTGTTCCGCGCGCGCAACGTGCCGACGCTGCTTGCCCTGGACCGCGAGGGACGCGTGCGCTATGCGCGCGTCGGCGTCTTCGATACCACGGAGCGGATGCAGGACCTGATGGCCGCAGTGCGCAGCACGGAGGCGCCACCGGCCTTGGCAACCATCGAGGAGTAAGCCATGAAACAGCGTTGGACAGCGTTACGCAACGGGATGCTTGCGGCCGTATTCCTGGCCAGCATGGGCTTCGGCGCCGTACAGGCGACCGGCGGCGACGGCATCGAGAAGGAGGCGGCCTGCAGCGCCTGGGCCTGCCAGCAGGAGTGCGCGCCGTTCGGCGGCGAGTTGGGGCCGGGCGGACCAGGAAAGCCGTTGGTCTGCTACTGCTGCGGTTGAGCAGCGCCGGAGCCGGCCGCGCCAGGCCGGCTCCGGGAACGGGGATGCGATGGCGGCGATCACCGATCACCGATCACCAATCGCAGTGAGCGTACGCCGCAGTGCGATTCCGTCATCACCCCGGCCAACCTGCACGGCACGTCTGGTACGCGATCGCGCCCCGCGTCGCCGCCAGCCGCCGACGGTTCACGCGGGTTTGCGCGGGCACTGGGCATGGTGGAGCGCAGACCAACCAGGAGCGCTTCATGACCTCACCTCTTCACCCCGTCCGCCTGTCCCTGTTTGTAGCGCTGACTACCGTGGCATTGAGCGGCTGCGGCAAGCCCGGCGACCAGGCTTCGCGCACCGCACCGGCCACCTCGCCTGAGCCCACCGCCGCACCGGTCGGTGGCGAAAGCGGGCGTGCGCCGATCGGCGGCGACGCCTCGGCCAAGGCGATGCTGCAGGTGCTGGAGGGCAACGTGGTGGCGCTGTCGAAGCAGGCGCTGTCGCGCAACGTCAGCAAGACCGTGGCCGACTTCGCCCGCGAGACCATCGCCGTGCACCACGACGCCGACCCGGCCACGGCCGGCAAGGGCGGCCCCGGCGATGCGGAGAAGATCGACGCGCAGGTGGCCAAGGGGCGCGCGCAGTTGCAGGCGCTGGGCGACGAGAAGGACGACTCCGCCTACATGAACGCCTACGCCGCGGCGGTGGTGCGGCAGTATTCCGATGCGCTGTCGGTGATCGATGCCGAACTGGTGCCGGCGGCCAAGCAAGACGCCACCCGCCAGGAACTGCAGCAGGCGCGCAAGCGCATCGCCGAGCAACTGGAGCGCGCGCAGGCGCTGGCCTCGGCGCGCTACTGAGCACCTAGCCCCTCTCCCGTTGGGGCGACAGGGTGGGCCTGCGCGCCACTGGCGCGCGTACCCTGGAGCGTCCGCGCCGCAAGCGTGGGCCGGGGCGCGGAGCGGGGGTTGGGGTGAGGGGACGGCGCGAAGCGACTCGCAGAGTCGGGGTGCACGAGGCTGGGAACGCGGCGTCCTCTCGAATCGGTGACACGCCCTAGCCGTCGGCGGCGACCGCGCGCGACGCCGGCCGCTCCTCGCGTCCATCCGGATGGCGCGCGAAGCGGGTCGGGTCGCTGCCGTGCACCGGCGCCTCGTCCTGCCACGGCCAGCCGCCGAACTGGGTGCGGCGATAGTCGGCCATGGCCTGGGCGATCTCGGCCTGGGTGTTCATCACGAACGGACCGTGTTGGGCCACCGGCTCGGCGATCGGTCGGCCTTGCAGCACCAGGAACTCGCTCGCCTCGCCGTCGCCATTGACCAACTCGACCGCCTGATCGGCGCGCAACTCGATCGCCGCGTGGCGGGTCACCGGGCGCCCGCCCACCGTCACCGCTGCGCCCTTGAAGAAGTACAGGCTGCGGCGCGTGCCGCGGCCTTGTGCGGCGGGCAGGGTCCAGCGTGCGCCGGGTGCCATGCGGATCGTCCAGATGGCCACATCGGCATCGTCCTGCGCGGCCCACGAATCCGGTGGTGGCGCGAGCGGGCCGCCGGCGCTGCCGGGCGCGGCGTCGACCGGGCCGATGCGGCCGGCCACGCAGGCCACCTCGGTGGTGCGGCCGGCGTCGTCGGTGGCCGTGAAGCGCGGCAGGTCTTCCGACCAGAACATGGTGAAGTGCGGCGCGGCCAGCTTGTTGCGCGCCGGCAGGTTGAGCCAGATCTGGAACAGTTCCAGCGGGTTGGGCGCCGCCGTGTCCAGCAGCGGAAACATCTCCGAATGGACGATGCCCGCGCCGGCCGTCACCCATTGCACGTCGCCGGCGCCGAAGCGCGCCGCCGCACCGAGCGAGTCGGCATGGTCGATCAGGCCCTTGCGCACGATGGTCACGGTCTCGAAGCCGCGGTGCGGATGACCGGGAAAGCCGGGAATCTCCTCGCCGTGATACATGCTCCAGCCGTCCTTGCGGCTGAAGTCCTGGCCGATGGCGCGGCCGTGCAGGGGCGCCGCCGGGCCCATCGCGCCGTTGCCGGCGGGGTAGGCATCGTCGTGGTAGACGCAGAACAGGAACGGGTCGATCGTGTCCCAAGGGAAGCCAAGCGGCTTGATCTGGACGATGGGGTCGGTCATGGAGAGATCCTTCGTGCGAACGCCGCCTGAGGTTGGACGCGGCAACCTTCACGATATGGGGCGACGCCGATGGAACGGAAGGCCGCTCCGAAGGACATCCTGTCCTGCACGGGAAACGCTGGGATGCGCGGCCGCCGCTCGCATGGCGCGGGCGCAGGCGCGGTGACCGGCCGCGTTGCATGCCCCGATCGCGCGAACCCGGCAGTCAGCGGTGAACTGAATGCTCGCCGGGGCGCAACCGCTCCTCTGCGCCCGCACCACCCGTGCGTCATCGGACTGTCATCGCCGAGGACCAGCATCGCAGCCTTTCCGAATCGCCGGCCGCCGATGGCGCCGGCACTGCGAGTGGCTGGTGCGTTCCGAACCCCTGCCGGCGTTGTCGCGGCTGTTCCTGCAATGGCGGCCGTCGCTGAGCCGCTATTTCCGCAAGCGCCGCGCCGCGGCCTGGGATACCGACGACCTGCTGCAGGAAGTGTGGCTGCGGCTGCAGCGCAGCGAGGCGCACGCGCCGGAGATCGCCAACCCCGAAGCCTACCTGTTCACCATCGCCGCCAACCTGATGCGCGAGCACGCGCTGCTGCACCAGCGCAACAGCCAGCGCGACACCTGCCTGGACGATGTACTGGAGCGGCTGGCGGTGCCCTGCGAAGCCGATGCGCAGGTGCATCGCGCGCAGCGCCGGCAGCGCCTGGCCGAACTGATGGCGCGGCTGCCGCCGAAGTGCCGCGCGGCGATGACGCTGCGCTACCGCGACGAACTGGGCTACCAGGAGATCGCCGAGCAACTGCAGATCTCCAGCCACATGGTCAAGAAATACATCATCAAGGGCCTGGCGGTGTGCCGGCAGGGCATGGCGCGCTATGCGTGAGGATCCGCAGCGCGTCGCCGAGGCGGCCGCGGACTGGTACCTGGCGCAGCGCGAGACCGCGCTGCCGCCGGCGCGGCAGGCCGAGTTCCTGGCCTGGCTGCGGCACTCGCCGGGGCACGTGGCCGCCTATTTCGACATCGCGCGGATGCACGGCGACCTGCCGTCCGCGGCGCAGGCGCAGCAGGCCAGCAGTGCGCAGTTGCGCGCGCATGCCTTGCGCAGCGGGGCAGTGGTGGTGCCGTTGCGCCCGGATGTGGACACGCCGACGTCGGTGCCCAACCCGCGTCGCGCCCTGCCACGGCACCGGCGCTGGCCGCTGGCGGCGGCCGCCGCGCTCGCGCTGGCCGCCGCGGGCGTGGCGCT